>NZ_JBEXLR010000218.1:0-1013 GCF_040610095.1 Micromonospora sp. NPDC004540 | reverse complement strand
GGCGAAGTCGATCTCCTTCGCTGCCGCCAACCTCATGATCAACGCTCGGGGGTCGGGGTGGGGTCGGGCGGGGTGGGGTGGGTGGGTGGGTCAGGCTGGGGTGGGGAGGGTGGCTCGGCGGGTTCGGACGGCGGCGGCGAGGCGGTCGAGGACCTCGGCGGTGGTGTCCCAGCCGATGCAGGCGTCGGTCACCGACTTGCCGTACTCCAGTTGGCGGGTGGGGTCGAGGTCCTGCCGGCCGGGCTGGAGGAAGCTCTCCAGCATGATGCCGACGATGCCGCGCTGGCCGGCGGCGAGCTGGGCGGCCACGTCGGCGGCGACCAGCGGCTGGTTGCGGTGGTCCTTGCCGCTGTTGGCGTGGCTGGCGTCGACCACCACCCGCTCGGGCAGCCCGGCCGCGCGCAGCAGGTCCAGCGCCCCCGCCACCGACTCGGCGTCGTAGTTGGGCCGGCCACCGCCGCCGCGCAGCACGAGGTGACCGTCGGCGTTGCCCCGGGTGTGCATGATCGCCGGGGTGCCGGAGACGTCGATGCCGGGGAAGACGTGCGGAACGCCGGCCGCCCGGATCGCGTCCACCGCGGTGGAGATGCTGCCGTCGGGGCGGTTCTTCATGCCGATCGGCATGGACAGGCCGGAGGCGAGCTGGCGGTGCACCTGGCTCTCCACGGTCCGCGCGCCGATCGCGCCCCAGGCCACCGTGTCGGCGATGTACTGGGGCGTGATCGGGTCGAGGAACTCGCAGCCCACCGGGAGACCCAGCCGCACCACGTCGAGCAGGAGCGCCCGGGCGGTCCGCAGGCCGGTGTTCACGTCGCCCGAGCCGTCCAGGCCCGGGTCGTTGATCAGGCCCTTCCAGCCCACGGTCGAGCGCGGCTTCTCGAAGTAGACCCGCATCACCACGAGCAGGTCGTCGGCGAGCCGGTCGGCGGCCCGGCGCCGAGGCGCGGCCGATCGGCGACGCGGTGCTCGACCTGGCCTTCGGCGACGTGATCCGGGATGCCGACGGCGGCTCG
>NZ_JBEXLR010000217.1:0-1020 GCF_040610095.1 Micromonospora sp. NPDC004540 | reverse complement strand
GGGTCTGTCAAGAAAACGGTGTAACACGGGTTGTTGAGGACTACTTGCGGGCTGCGGCGAGTCGGCCTTCGAAGGCCATCTCGAAGGCGTTCAACGCTGGCTTCCAGCGCATCGTCCAGCGTTTGCGGCCCTGCCCGGTCGGGTCCAGGCTCATGACCGCGAGGTAGACACATTTGAGAGCGGCAGCCTCGTTCGGGAAGTGTCCGCGGGCGCGGACGGCCCGCCGGATCCGGGCGTTGACGCTTTCGATCGCGTTCGTGGAGCAGACGACGGTGCGGATCTCGGCGTCGAAGGCCAGGAACGGCACGAACTCCGCCCAGGCGTTGGTCCACAGCCTGATGATCGCCGGATATCGGCCGCCCCAGGCCTCTGCGAACTCGTCGAAGCGGGCCTGCGCGGCCGCCTCGGTGGGTGCGGTGTAAACCGGCCGCAACGCCTTGGCGATAGCGTCCCAGTGTTGCCGGCCCGCATACCGGAACGAGGCTCTGAGCAGGTGGATGACACACGTTTGGACCACCGCGAGGGGCCAGGTCGCGGCGATCGCGTCAGGCAGGCCCTTGAGCCCGTCGCAGACGACCATGCAGGCGTCATCGACACCGCGGTTCTTCAATTCGGTCAGCACCTGCAGCCAGAATTTGGCGCCCTCCCCGCCGTCACCCGCCCACAGGCCGAGGATGTCGCGGGTCCCATCAACCGTGACTGCCAAGGCGACATAGATGGGCCGGTTGGCGACCTTGCCGTCTCTGATCTTCACGTGCACGGCGTCGAGGAAGATCACCGGGTAGACCGGGTCGAGGGGCCTGTTCTGCCACTCGGTCATGCCGTCGATGACCTTGTCGGTGATCGTGGAGATCGTCTGGCGTGACACGTCAGCGCCGTACACCTCGGCCAGATGCGCGGCGATCTCACCGGTCGTCAATCCCTTGGCGGACAACGAGATCACCATGTCCTCGACCCCGGTCAACCGGCGCTGCCGCTTCTTGACGATCTGCGGCTCGAAGCTGCCGTCACGGTCACGCG
>NZ_JBEXLR010000216.1:0-1042 GCF_040610095.1 Micromonospora sp. NPDC004540 | reverse complement strand
TCGATGCCACGCAGCGCCTCGACCCGTCCCGAACGGCCGTCGAAGGTGCGGGACATGGCGCCGAGCCGTTCGGTCGGCGCCGGCGTGGCGCCGAAGTACATGGTCGGCTCGGCGGCGCCCGGCGAGCCGACGGCCGGAGGGCTGAGCGCCGTGGTCGGCTCCGGCGTGCCGAAGTGGACGGTCCGGTCGGCATCTCCGGACCACCCGACCGCCCGCTGCGGCGGGCCGAACGGCACGGTCGGGTCGGCGGCCGGGAGGTGCACGGTCGCGTCCGGGCCGGACGGGCCGAGGTGGACGGTGGCCTCGGTGCGGTGCGCGGTGGGGTCACCGCCGCGGCCCAGGTCGACGGTCGCACCGGGGTCGGCGGGCAGCGCCCGGGTGGGCAGCGCCTCGGTCGGCTCCTCCGGCCGGGTCACGCCGGCCGTCCCCGGGACACGGTGCAGGTGTGGGCAGCGGGCACGGTCACGACTCCTAGCCGGGGGTGCAGTAGTTGTAGAGCGTCACGTACACCGGGGACGCCGAGGTGGTCGCGTTGCCGGCGGCGTCGACGGCGGTGATCTGGATCGGGATGCGGGTGCTCTGCTTCGGCGCCGGCAGCGGGCCGAGCGTGCCCCGGAAGACGCCGCGCCCGGCGGAGGCCATCGCTCCCGTGCCGGTGGCACCCTCGAGGGTGTAGCGGAAGGTGACCTTCAGTGCCGCCGGGCCGCTGCGGTCGTCGGTGACCGTGGCGGTGACCGTGCTGGTCTTGTCGCCGTACCGGCAGCCGTCCGGTTCGAGCTGGCCCGGGTCGGCGGTGACGCCGCCGACGGTGGGGGCCGTGACGTCGGGCGGGGGCGGCGGCGAGGTGCTGGCCGACGGGGTCGGGGCGGGCGCGCTGGTGCGTACCGGTGAGCGGGTGGGCGTCGCGGACCGGGAGTCGCTCGGGGCGGCGCTCGGCGGCGCCGGCGGCCCAGCGGACGATCCGCCCGCGCACGTCGCCGCCACGGACGACCCGGAAGGTCCCGGCACCAGCGCACCGAACGCCGACGGCCCGGCCCGGACC
>NZ_JBEXLR010000215.1:0-1163 GCF_040610095.1 Micromonospora sp. NPDC004540 | reverse complement strand
GCAGGTGGCCCGTAACCGGGCGGCGGTGGCCACGGGTGACCGTTCCGGGCCACCTGCGCCGCCCTGGCCCGGAGCGGGCCATCCCGCACCGCCCGGACCCGGTCCGTGGGGGCCGGGGACGCCCCCACCGGCCGGGGAGGAGCCGCGGCAACGGCTGCACCCGCTGAGCCCGGCGCTGCACGGCGCGAAGTCGCTCGTCGTGGTGATCGCCGGGCTCTCCTGGTCGACGCTGTCCCGGGTCGGCTTCGGCTGGTTCGCCGTGCTGGTCGCGGTCTTCGTCCTCGGCGCCACCGTGCTCTCGGTGGTGAGCTGGTGGAACACCGGCTACCACGTGGTGGGCCGCGAGCTGCGGGTGCACGAGGGGCTGCTCTGGCGGCGTACCCGGGCGATCCCGCTGGAGCGGTTGCAGGCCGTGGAGGTGGTCCGGCCGCTGCTCGCGCAGCTCACCGGGCTGGCCGAGCTACGGCTGGAGGTGGTCGGCGGCGGCAAGACCGAGGCCCCGCTCGCCTACCTGAGCGTGGCCGAGGCGGCCGCGCTGCGGCACCGGTTGCTCGCCGTGGCCGGCCGCGCCCCCAAGGCCGCCCCGCCCGCCGCCGGCGCGCCGCCCGCGCCAACCCCGGCCGGGCGCCCGCTGCACAGCGTCCGCAACCAGGACCTGCTGGTCAGCCAGCTGCTCACCCCGCAGGCGTTCCTGCTCCCGTTCGGCCTGGCCTTCGTGGTGGCGCAGTTCCTCTCCGAGGGGTCCTGGTCGTTCATCGCGGTGGCCAGCACGCTGACCGCGATGGCCGGCGTGTTGCTGCAACCGGTCCGCCGGGTGCTCGACGACTGGAGTTTCCGGCTCGACCGCGACGGCGACGCGCTGCGGGTGCGCAACGGCCTGCTGGAGACCCGGGTGCAGACCGTGCCGCTGCACCGGGTGCAGACCGTCGGGGTGACCTGGCCACTGCTCTGGCGGATGAAGGGCTGGCTGCGGCTGCGGCTGGAGGTGGCCGGCTACTCGGCCGCCGAGCCGGATGAGCGGAACAGCCCGGACCGGCTGCTGCCGGTCGGCGACGCGCGCACCGGCGAGCTGGTCGTCGCGGAGGTGCTGCCCGGCGTCCGGCTGGGGGCGCTGCCCGCCACGTTGCCGCCCCGGCGGGCCCGCTGGCTGCGCCCGCTGAGCC
>NZ_JBEXLR010000214.1:0-1224 GCF_040610095.1 Micromonospora sp. NPDC004540 | reverse complement strand
TGCCGTTGCAGGTCGGGCTGTTGCCGTACGACGAGGAGCCGCTGCCGACGGCGAGCAGGTAGAAGAAGTGGTTCGCCACGCCGGAGGAGTAGTGCACGTCCAGCCGGCCGACGGACCTGCTCCAGCAGTCGGCGGAGGAGCCGTCCTTGGAGGGCTTGTCCATGTAGCGCAGCGGGGCGCCGCTGCTGCGCAGCTTCTCGCCGATCAGGTAGTCGCCCGGGTCCTTGCTGTTGGCCGCGGAGAACTCGACGAGGGTGCCGAAGTTTCGCGTCCCGTTCACCACCCGGTGCGGGGGCGGCGCCGCGAGCGCCGGGACCGTGCCCCGCCCGGTCGGGCTGCGCCGTCTCGCGAACCCGGCCGCGGCCAGCGCCGTAACCTCGGGGAATGCGTTCTCCGCAGGCGACCGGGACGGCCCCGGACCGGACCGATCGTCCGCTGCTCGCCGGTGGGCTGCTGGTCGCCACCGGCCTGACCGACGTGCTGGCCGCGTACGGGATGCTCCGGTCCGGATCGTTCATCGTGCTGGGCGAGGAAGGCCTCTACCCGGTCGACGTCGCCGGCTGGACCTGGCTGCACCTGGTGGTCGGGGCCGCGGTGGCGCTCGCCGGGCTGGTGGCGATCAGCGGCCGGCGGGACGCGGCCGCCGTGGCGATCGGCTGCGCCGCGCTGGCGCTCGTCGTGGACCTGCTCCTGCTGCCGTACGCGCCGATCCGGTTGGTGTTGGTGGCCGCCCTCGACGCGGCCGCGATCCGGCTCCTGCTCCGGCACCGCCGGGCCACCCGCCGGGCGGGGTGAGGCCGCCGGTCAGCGGGGCTCGCAGATCCGGCCGGTGAAGGCCGGGTCGCCCTCCCGGTCCGCCGACCACACCGGGTTCAGGGCCAGCGCGAGCGGCGGGGCCTGCCAGGCCGCGCCCAGCCGCTGGAGCAGGCGGTACTCGCGGCGTGGCTGGTCGACCCGGCCACCGGCGAGGAAGTCCTCCACCCGGTCCTGAGCGAGCCGCTGGCCGATCAGCCCGCCGTGCAGGGCGGGCATCTGGAACACCGGGATCCGGCTGTACTCGCCGGGCGGCGCCTCCGCCGCGCTGACCGTCGGCAGGAAGGCGATCATGCGGACCCCGGCCACCGGGCAGAGCGTGCGGTTTCGGTAGAACGGCGCGTTGACCAGCACCGACCGCACGAACGGCTCGTCCGGACGGCTCTTCACGCTGCGGCCCACGTTGGCCAG
>NZ_JBEXLR010000213.1:0-1325 GCF_040610095.1 Micromonospora sp. NPDC004540 | reverse complement strand
CGTCAAGTCCTTCCGGCGGTTTCCATGAGCCGGAACATGTGCCGGGCGGTGTAGCGCTTGAGGCAGCGTCGGATTTCAGCGTCGGATTTCTGTTGGGCACGTCGGCGGGTGAGGTAGTGCTGGGTGGGCTCGTGGCCGTGGATCATGCGCCAGTTGACGATGGTGTGTAGGGCTCGGTTGAGCTGGCGGTCGCCGAAGCGGTTGAGCCGGTGACGGGTGATGCGGCCAGAGGATGCCTGCAGCGGACTGACGCCGGCGAGGGCGGCGAAGGCGGCCTCCGAGCGGCATCGGCCGGGGTGGGACCAGGCGATGATGAGGTGTGCGGCGCTGACCGGGCCGACGCCGGGCTCGGCCAGTAGCGCGGGCATGATCGCGTCGACCAGGTCGTGGAGTTGGCGTTCGTTGGCGCGGATCTCTTTGTCGAGCTCGCGGATGCGTTGGGCCAGGCTGCGTAGGGTCTGCCGCAGGACCCTCTCGGTGGGGGTGTGGCGGGGGTGAACGCGCAGCAGGGCGCATGCGGCTGTCTGCCGCGGCGTTGACTGTCGGCGCAGCGGCTCGCGCAGCTGGTCGGGTGCGGTCAGCAGCAGTGCCTTGAACACGTTGATCGCGGCGGTGCGGGTGGCGTTGGCGTGTTCGCGAGCCACGAGCAGGATGCGTAGTGCTTCCCGGTCGCCGTCGCTACGCGGCTGAGCGTGATGTCCTGCGGCCAGGGCGGTGCGGGCGGCCAGACGGGCGTCGGACGGGTCAGACTTGCCGCCTGGCCGACGCCCGACGCGCTGCGGCCGCCCGGCCTCGATCACCTGCTGTCCTGCAGCCAGGAGCGTGCGCAGCAGCCCGGCTCCGTGCGAACGGCAGCCTTCGACCGCCCAGATCAACTGCGGGCCTGGCGCCTGCTGCACGGCCCAGGCGATGAGGTCGCTGCACCCGCCAGGGCTCGCCTCGATGGTGATGGTCGCAATCTCCCGCCCAGCATGATCGAGCAGGCAGGCGGTGTGCGTGTCGTTGTGGGTGTCCACGCCGATGACGGCGTCGACCGATTCTGCGAGCATGGGCATTCGGCCGTTGCTCCTTCCCGAGGGCGGTGGCTGACGTTGGCACCGGCCTGGGTGGAGACACCTACGGCACATCTGTGATGAGCCACGCCGCGTGGCGGGCAAGCTTCTGATCAGGCCAGACGGTGAGCCAGGCCGGTGCCGGCGATCAAGACGACAGGTCAAGTGCAGGGCACGCCGCAGGCGGCCAGATGCTTGATGAGTCAGCCCTGATCACCGGCACCGATCCTGGCAGCAGTCCACCCAGGACCACCACCGCGAGCCTCACAGATG
>NZ_JBEXLR010000212.1:0-1392 GCF_040610095.1 Micromonospora sp. NPDC004540 | reverse complement strand
TTCGCGTCCGGCGTGGTCAGGCCCGGCGGCAGCGAGGTCTTGTTCGCCTTGAAGGCCTTCGTTCAGGCCGAGCGCGCTTCGTGCCTGCTGGCCCTTCGGGCTTACTGGAAGAGCCGGCCGGGGCGTGTGGAGCGTCCCCGCTTGGTGATCGTGGCGTCTCCGCGTCTACGGCGCACCATGATGCTCTTTGCTGCCTTTTTGACCGGAGTGAGGATTCTGTCCTTCATCACGTGCCTCTCTTCTCTCGTACGTCAGATCGGAGATGGCGATTCGGCGGCGTGGTGTCTACCTGGCCAGCCTCCACTCCGCGTACCCGGTGGGACGGGGCTCATTCGCCGGCGCCGGCCGTTTGCCGGGTCACCCTCAGCGGCGGTTGAGCCACGGGGCGCGGCGCGCGCAGGACCCGGTGTGGTCGACCGGCAGGGCACAGCGGCCGCCGCTGGGTAGTGGGCGATCGCAGAAGACCCAGTGGCGTACGCACTGCTGGTCCTCGGCCGAGACGGTCACGCCGCCGGGCTCTACGCGGGCGCTGAAATGGGCCAGCAGGCGGGCGGCGGTGCGGGCGAAGATCCGGGCGCGGTGCAGGTCGGGTGCGGTGACGGGAAGGTGGATCACCCAGCGGTCGGTCATCGGTAGCGGTGGTTCGCCGACTGGGCGCTCTGCCAGGAGCGCAGGGCGTTCTTGATGCGGACGTTCTCCTCCTGCACCGCTCGTAGGGCGGTTTGGGCGACGGTGAGTTCGTCGGCGACCTGGTGGAGGAAGGTGCGGATCTCGACGGGGTCCAGGCCACGGCGGCGGACGTTGAAGCAGCGCTCGCGGATCTGCCAGGGGCGGAGCGGCTGGCGTCTGTTGGCTTGTGCGACTGGTTGTCTCTCGTCGCGTCGGCCCGCCAGCCGACGGATCAGGTTGCGCACGGGACCGCCCTTCGTCGGGTTGCGTCGAAGTGTGGTGGGGCGGCCTCCGCCGGTTGCGGTCGGCGGAGGCCGCCCTGCCCTGCGACCTGGAATCGGGTACGGCGGCAGGGCCGCGCTGGGGGAGCGCGGAGGATCAGGTCTCGACGGCGATGCGAGACCGGTACGAGAGGCGCCAACCGACCGCAGCAGCACCGCATCACCGAGAGCGACGCTACCGACACCTCTCACCTCTGTCAACGCTCTCTTACCTGTCGAATCTCGCTGACCCCTGTCCTACCTGCTTCTCCTCCGTCAGTTATTGCCGCTGTTTCACCTGTTGCTCGATACTGGGAGGGCCAACCGACTGCAAGGGGCCTCCACGTGCCGATTCCGCCGACCATGAACGAGGGTCTGTCAAGAAAACGGTGTAACACGGGTTGTTGAGGACTACTTGCGGGCTGCGGCGAGTCGGCCTTCGAAGGCCATCTCGAAGGCGTTC
>NZ_JBEXLR010000211.1:0-1484 GCF_040610095.1 Micromonospora sp. NPDC004540 | reverse complement strand
TCCAGGTAGATGTTGCCGGCCCCGTCGGTGCGGGTGATGTCGAGCCGGAACGGGTGGGTCATCCCGGGCATCCCGGTGCGGGGGCGGCGTACCGGAGGGCGGCGCTGTTCGCGGCCGGCCCGCCCGCGGCGGCGGCCGGCCATTCAGGAGATCGCACGGAGTCCATCAATCACTCGCAGGATGAGGTCGGGGTCGAGGGCGTCGTCGGCGTCCGCGAGGTGCACGTCGAGGTGGCCGGCGGCGCGGAGGTCGCCGACCAGCACCCGGGTCACGCCGAAGTGCATCCGCGTCCGGGCGGAGATCTCCGCGACCGAGATCGGCTCGCCGCAGAGCGCCACGATCGCCGCCAGTTCCGGCGCGAGCCGGGCGATCACCGCCCAGGAGCTGCTCTCCGGCCGGGTGGTCACCTGGGTCTCCAGGCCGATCGCCGGATCGCCGTCCACCCGCCCCGCGGTCAGCACGAACGGGCGTGGGCCGGGCGGCTCCCCGTCACCCGCCTCCGGCCCGGGCTCCGGGGAGGGCGTGCGCAGGAAGGGGCGGATCCGGGCGCCGGCCTCCGGCTCAGGGTCCTCGCCGGCCACCTCCGGGATCATTGCTGGACGGCGTTCTTCAGCTCGGCGATCAACCGGGGGCTCAGGGCTCCGCCGGCGCGGCCGGCGAAGAGCGTCATCTCGTACGCCACGGTGCCCAGGTTGGCCGAGCGGTCGGCGACCACGCCGAGCACCGAGCCGCTGCTGATCGCGCTGATCAGCAGGTAGCCCTCGGCCATGTCCACGATGACCCGGTTCAACCCGCCGAGCGCGTACCAGCTCGCCGCGCCCCCGGCGAGGCTCGTCATGCCGGACACGACGGCGGCGAGCCGCTCCGCGTTGGACCGGTCCTTGATGGCGGACATGGCCATCAGCAGCCCGTCCGAGGAGACCGCGATCGCCTCCATCACCCCCGCGGTGCTGGAGGTGAACGAGTCGAGCAGCCAGTTGAAGGTGCGTGCCTCGGGGCTGAGGCCGCCGGCGGTGGTCTGGTCGGCGTTGTCGTGCAGGAACGGGCTGGTCACCGTGATGGGTCCTCTTCGTAGCGGCGGTCTGGACTGACTTCGCGCAGAGCACGGGCGACGCCCGCCTCGAACTCGGTGATGAGGTCGCGGACCTCGGCCGGGTCCCCCGGGTGCGGGCTGGCGGGCGGGGCGGTCGCCACCGGGGACACGGCCAGGTTCGCGCCGGGCACCCGGCGGCTGAGCCGGGGCCGGCCGGGGGTGGGAGTGGCGGGGGCGGCGTCGTCCTCGGCCCGGCGTACCCCGTCCTGGAACGCCTCGACCAGGGCCCGGACGGTGGCCGGGTCGGCAGGGGCGCCGGCCACCGGCCCGGCGGGCGGCAGGCTCGCCCCGGGCACCCGCTGCACCCAGTGCAGGGCCAGCGTCAGGCAGACCAGGGCCAGCACGATCCGCGCCGCGGTCCAGAACCGGCCCTCCCGGCCGGCGGGCCGGT
>NZ_JBEXLR010000210.1:0-1494 GCF_040610095.1 Micromonospora sp. NPDC004540 | reverse complement strand
GGTCGGCCGAGCGGGCGGCCACCACGGCGCCGACCAGCGCCAGCGCCTCGGCCGCCGGCATCGGATCGAGCCCGCGCCCGTCGCGCAGGCGCAGGGCGACCGATCCGTCGGCGGCCTCCCGGCGGCCGATCACCCCGAGGTACGGCACCTTCCGCCGGGCCGCGTCGCGGATCCGGGCACCCAGCGAGCCGGCGACGTCGACCTCCGCCCGCAGCCCGGCCGCCTCGGCCCGGCGGCACAGGTCGACGGCCGCGTCGGCCTGCCCGTCGTCGACCGGGAGCAGCACCAACTGGACCGGGGCGTACCAGGCCGGGAAGGCGCCGGCGTGCACCTCGATGAGGTATGCGAAGAGCCGCTCCATGCTGCCGACCAGGCTCCGGTGCACCATGACCGGCCGCTTCCGGCGCCCGTCCGCGTCGGTGTACGACAGGTCGAACCGCTCCGGCTTGTCGAAGTCGAGCTGGATGGTGGAGATGGTCGACTCCCGGCCGGCCGCGTCCACGATCTGGATGTCGATCTTCGGGCCGTAGAAGGCGGCCTCCCCCGGGCCCTCGTGGTAGTCCACCCCGTCGAGCGCGGCGCGGAGCAGCTCCTCGGCCCGCGCCCAGTCGGCGTCGTCGCCGACGTACTTCTCCCCCGGCCCGCGCAGCGACAGCCGGAACCCGGCCGGCCGGACGCCGAGCGCGGCGTGCGCCTCGCCGATCAGCCGGAGGATCTCGCGCACCTCGTCGCCGACCTGCTCCAGCGCGCAGAAGTTGTGCGCGTCGTTGAGCGAGATGGCGCGGACCCGGGACAGCCCGCCCAGCACCCCCGAGCGCTCCGCCCGGTACATCCCGCCGATCTCGGCGATCCGCAGCGGCAGCTCCCGGTAGGAGCGGCCGCGGGCGCGGAAGACCAACGCGTGATGCGGGCAGAGCGCGGGGCGCAGCACGAACTCGTCGTCGGCGCTCAGCCGCAGGGGCGGGAACATGTCGTCGGCGAAGTAGCCGAGGTGGCCGGAGAGCTCGAACAGCTCCCGTTTGCCCAGTGGCGGCGAGTAGACGTGCCGGTAGCCGGCCCGGCGCTCCAACTCCCGCACGTACTCCTCGACGGCGTGCCGGGCCGCGGCGCCGGCCGGCAGCCAGATCGGCAGCCCGGCGCCGGCCAGCGGGTCGGAGACGAACAGCTCCAGCTCCCGGCCGAGCCTGCGGTGGTCGATCATGTCGCTCTCCTTGATCGGGTACGACCCGGAGGCGAGCTGACCCGGAACGCCGCGAGGCC
The DNA here is from genome assembly GCF_040610095.1 of Micromonospora sp. NPDC004540. Classification (NCBI taxonomy): domain Bacteria; kingdom Bacillati; phylum Actinomycetota; class Actinomycetes; order Micromonosporales; family Micromonosporaceae; genus Micromonospora; species Micromonospora sp. NPDC004540. Next base: position 234 of record NZ_JBEXLR010000210.1, on the reverse strand, counting down.
CCGGAGCGGATCGCCCCGGGGCCTCGTCGACGGAAACGTCAGTGCGGCGCGCCGGGGATACCCGGCGTCGTGGTCACCACCGCGCTGCGCATGCGGCGACGGTACGCGCGGCGACGCGGCGGACGCACCTGGATTTCGCGACGCACCCGGATCTGGTGCGGTCCCGGACCCGCCCGCTCGGCCCGCTGATCGGCGCGCTGCGCTCCCTGGGCGTCCGCATCGACGCCCCGCCGG
>NZ_JBEXLR010000209.1:0-1567 GCF_040610095.1 Micromonospora sp. NPDC004540 | reverse complement strand
CGGACCATCTGGCTGGAGAGTGGTGTGCTGAAGATGGACGGCCCCACCGACGAGGTCTGCGCGGCGTACGAGAACCAGAAGTAGTCCGCCGGGGCCGCCCACCAGCGCTCGGCCAGCCCCACCACGAGGAAGGTCAGCCCGACGTACGCCCAGCCGACCAGCACGTCGATCAGGTAGTGCTCGCCGCTGTAGACCAGCGTGAAGGTCATCGCCAGCGGATACGCCAGCAGCAGCGGCCACCAGCGCTTCCGCGTCGCGCGCAGGAAGAAAAGGACCACGAACAGGGCGAACGCGGTGTGCAGCGACGGCATGGCGGCCACCGGGTTGGAGGCGATCTGACCGGCGTTGAGCAGGTTGCCCGCGCCGTGCATGCCGATCTCCTTCCACCCGCGGGTGGAGATCCGGGCGACGTCGGTGAGCAGCCCGTTCTGGGCCGCCCACCACGGCGGCGCGGCCGGGTAGAGGAAGTAGGTGGCCAGCCCGGCCGCGCAGAGGAAGCCCCACCGGCGCATGTACGCGCCCCAGCGCGCGCGGTCCCGCAGCCAGAGCACCGCGGCGGCGGCGAGCGTCGCCACGAAGTGCGAGAAGTAGATCCAGCTGACCAGCACGTCCCACCAGTGCACCTGGTCGGGCCGGTAGAAGTGCTGCTGGAGCCAGATCGTGGGCACCTCGCCGCCGGTCGCCCAGCCGGTCAGGAACCGGTCGGCGACGATCAGCTCCATGGCGTGCGGCGTCGCGCCGTTGTCGGCGAACCCCCGGGACAGGTTGTACGCGGCCAGCAGCAGCACCACCGGGATCCAGTCCCGGGCGAAGCGCAGGTGGCTGCGCCACGGGCGGGACGAGTGCCAGGCGATGGTGCCCGCCCAGATCCAGAGGAACGCGTACGCCGGGTCGGTCGGCAGGCCGATGGCGAGCCAGGCGGCCACGAAGGCGATCCCCCAGATCGCCATCGCCACCACGCGGCGGCGCCCTCCGTCGGGGGACGCGGTCGGTCCGGCGGGGGCGGGGGGCGGGGGGTCAGTCAGCACGGCCATCGCGGACAAGGTTAACGGCGGGCGGCGGGGGCGCCGACGCCGACCGCCCGCCGCCGGTGCCGGTCACCCCCGGTCGGGGCCGTCGGGAGGGCCGGGGTGGCGGTCCGGACGCCGCCCGGGTCCGGGGCCGCTGCACTACGGCCTGTTTCATAACTCGGTGGAGTTGTGAGACAGCGCCCTTCTCGGGCGTCCGCGCCTCGCCCCGGGTGGGGTGGGTACGGTTCCTGCGTCATCGGGGCCGGTTTCGCCCGCGCGTGTGCGTGGGCCAGGGCCTTTCCCTCGGCGGGCGTTGGTGACCGGGCCCCCTGCGGGGAGGTCCCGGACCTGGGCGTGGTGCTGCTCGGCCCAGACAGCGAGGTTGACTGCGGCATTGTGGTCCCGATCGGCCTGATACCCGCACACCTGGCAGGTGAAGGTGCGCTGGTGCAGAGGCATCGCGGGGGCCACGCTCCGGCATGCCGAACAGGTCTTGGTCGACGGGTACCAGCGGTCGACCAGGGCCAGTTGGCCGCCGCGCCACTGCTGCTTGTAGG
>NZ_JBEXLR010000208.1:0-1651 GCF_040610095.1 Micromonospora sp. NPDC004540 | reverse complement strand
TACTAGTCAGGTTGCGTAACGACGGTCAGTCGCCTGCGTCCGGTTAACGCTGGACCTCCGGGTGTCAGACAGTCTCGCGCCCCAGGTCCGCCGCGTCGCGGTCCCGGTACCCGGCGCCCTCGCCGGCCGGTACCGCGTCGGCGCCACCGGCGGCCACGGCGTCGGCCGTGTCGGCGTCGGCGCGCAGCCGGGCGTCACCGTCGAGGTCGTCGTCCTCGTCGCGCTCGTCGTCGCGCTCGTCGTCGTCCTCGTCCGCGTCACCGTCGAGGTCGTCGTCCTCGTCGTCGCCCTCGTCGGCGCCGCCGGTCAGGTCGGCGTCGGGACGGGCCGGCACGGCCCCCGGGGCGCCCGGACCGGCGGCGAACTCCTCGTCCTCCTCGTCGTCACCCTCGATGACGACGCCGTCCAGCTCCAGCAGCCGCTCCGCGGCGTCGGTCTCGCCCTCGGCGTCCACGTCGGTGGCCCGGGAGAACCACTCCCGCGCCTCCTCGCGCCGGCCCACCGCCAGCAGCGCGTCCGCGTACGCGTACCGCAGCCGCGCCGCCCACGACTCGGTCGAGTCGGCGGTCAGCTCGGGAACCTGGAGCATGGCCACGGCCGCGTCCTTCTGCCCGAGGTCACCCCGCGCCCCGGCGGCCACGATGAGCAGCTCGATGGCGACGGCCTGGTCGAGCTTGTCCCGGTCCGCCCCGCGGAACAGGTCGATGGCCCGCTCCGGGCGGCCCAGCGCCCGCTCGCAGTCGGCCAGCACCGCCAGGTGGCTCTGCAGCCCGGTCATCCGGTGGTAGGTGCGCAGCTCGGCGATGGCCGTCTGCCACTCCCCCGCGTGGTACGCGGCGAGCCCGACCGCCTCCCGCACCGCGGCGATCCGCGAGGCGAGCCGGCGGGCGGCCATGGCGTGCGCCAGTGCCTGGGCCGGGTCGTCGTCGATCAGCAGCCCGGTCGCGACCAGGTGCCGGGCGACGGTCTCCGCCACTCCCTTGGCGAGCGAGAGCAGCTCGGCCCGGACGGTCGAGTCGAGGTCGCTGGCGACCACCTCGTCCGGCAGCGCCGGCGCCTCACCGGTACGCCCCTCGCCGCGCTCGTCCAGCCGCTCGCGGTACGCGCCCTCGGGGCGACGGTCGTCCCGGCCGTAGCCGCGGCGCTCCCCGTCCCGCTCGGCACGCTCCCGACCGCCGCGGAAGCCACCCTCGCGCTCCTCGCGACGGAAGCCGCCGGGCCGCTCGTCGCGACGGAAGCCCTCGCGGCGCTCGCCGCCGAAGCCACCCTCACGGCGCTCGCCACCGCGGAAGCCTCCCTCACGGCGCTCGCCGCCACGGAAGCCTCCCTCACGGCGCTCACCACCGGCGAAGCCCTCGCGGCGCTCGCCGCCTCGGAAGCCACCCTCGCGACGCTCGCCGCCGCGGAAGCCGCCCTCACGACGGTCGCCACCGCGGAAGCCGCCCTCACGCTCACCGCCACGGAAGCCGCCCTCACGGCGCTCGCCACCGCGGAAGCCGCCCTCACGCTCACCGCCACGGAAGCCGCCCTCACGGCGCTCGCCACCGCGGAAGCCACCCTCACGCTCACCGCCACGGAAGCCGCCCTCACGGCGCTCGCCACCGCGGAAGCCACCCTCACGCTCACCGCCACGGAAGCCGCCCTCACGGCG
>NZ_JBEXLR010000207.1:0-1653 GCF_040610095.1 Micromonospora sp. NPDC004540 | reverse complement strand
GCCGAGGTCGCCGAGGCGGCCGCGAAGGCCGCCCCGGTCCGCGCGCTGCTCGCCGCCGCCTGAGACCGGGGGCGCGGTCAGGCGCGGGCGAAGGCGTCCAGGGCGGCGACCACCCGCTCGCCCACCCCGTGGCCGCTGCCGTGGCCGCCGGACTCGACGATCTCCAGCCGGGCGTCGGGCCAGCCCCGGGTGAGCTGCCAGGCGATGTCCGGCGGGCCGCTGACGTCCAGGCGGCCCTGCACCAGCACGCCGGGGATGCCGGCGAGCTTGCCGGCGTCGCGCAGCAGCTGCCCGTCCGGCAGGAAACCGAGGTTGCTGAAGTAGTGGGTGACCAGCCGGGTGAAGCCGGCCCGGAACACCGGGTCGGCGTAGCGGGGGCTGGCCTGGTATCCGCCGGCCAGGGAGACGTGCACGTCCTCCCAGGCGCACCAGTCCCGGGCGGCCCGGTCGCGCACCTGCGGGTCCGGGTCGTTGACCAGCCGGGCGTACGCGGCGGACAGGTCGCCGTCCCGCTCGGCCGCCGGCACGCCGTCGCGGAACCGGGCCCACTCCTCGGGGAAGATCCGGCCCATGTCCCGGGTCACCCAGTCGATCTCCCGGCGGGTGTTGGCGACCACGCTGAACAGCACCAGCGCGGTGACCCGTTCCGGGTGGCGCTGGGCGTGGGCCAGGGACAGCGACGAGCCCCAGGAGGCGCCGCAGAGCAGCCACCGGTCGACGCCCAGGTGCGCGCGCAGCCGTTCCATGTCGGCCAGCAGGTGCGCGGTGGTGTTGACCGACAGGTCCGTGGCCGGGTCGCTGGCGGGCGGGGTGCTGCGGCCGCAGCCGCGCTGGTCGAACAGGACGATCCGGTAGGCGGCCGGGTCGAACAGCCGCCGCCAGGAGGGGCCCGCGCCGGAGCCGGGGCCGCCGTGCACCACGAGGGCCGGCCGGCCGTCGGGGTTGCCGCAGGTCTCCCAGTGGATCCGCTGGCCGTCGCCCACGTCGAGCTGGCCCTGCGCGTACGGCTCGATCGGTGGATACATCGGGTTCCCCTCCCACGGCCCGGATACAACAGCGCTGTTACATTAGCGGACGTGACCGCCACCCCCGACCGCGAGGCACTCGGCACCCTGCTGCGCCACGTTCTGGAGGTGCTCGACGGCGACGTCGCCGCCGTCTACGCCGGCCTCGACCTGGCCGACTACCGGCCCCGCTACTCACCGCTGGTGCGGGTGCTCGTCGCCGACGGGCCCCTCGCGATCCGCGACCTGGCCGCCCGGGTGGGCGTCACCCACTCCGCGGCCAGCCAGACCGTCGCCCAGATGGCCCGCGCCGGCCTGGTCGACCTCGCCCCCGGCGCGGACGCCCGGCAGCGCATCGTCAGCCTCACCGACCGGGCGCACGCGCTGCTGCCCGTGATCGAGGCCGAGTGGGCGGCCACCACCACGGCCATGCGGCGGCTCGACGCCGAACTGCCCGTACCCCTGGCCGACGAGCTGTACGCGGTGCTCGCCGCGCTGCGCCGCCGCCCGCTGCGCGACCGGATCGCCGACACCGGCCTGGCGCCCACCCGGCAGGCCTGACCCGCGCCGGCCGCCGCTCGACCGCGCGCCCCCGGGCGGTGCGAGGCCCGCGCGCGGGCGGCGTCACGCCGGTCTCAAAGCCGGACAG
>NZ_JBEXLR010000206.1:0-1668 GCF_040610095.1 Micromonospora sp. NPDC004540 | reverse complement strand
CTGGGCCGTGCAGCAGGCGCCAGGCCCGCAGTTGATCTGGGCGGTCGAAGGCTGCACCCGACCGGTTGGTCGGGCGCCCGCTCCCGTCTCCGCCCTGAGCTGCCCGGACGGCACCCCTGCCGCCCGGGCGCACGGCTGTTATACGGTCGCCACGGCCGTCCGCCGCGAGTACCCCCTGTTGTAAAGGAAATTTTCCTACTAAGGTGCGGCGGAGAAGGTTAGTGCCAACCGGCCCCGAGGGAGATATGGCGTGAACAGGTGGAAGCGGCTGGCTCCGGTCACCGCCATCGTGGCCTCGGCCGCGATGGTGCTGTCCGGGTGCGGTGGCTCCGGCGACGACGACAAGGCCGCGGACAACAGCAAGCTGACGGTCTGGATGATGGGTGAGGGCGGCGACGCCCAGACCAAGTTCCTCGACGGCGTCGAGGCGGAGTTCAAGAAGAAGCACCCCGAGACCGACGTCGTGGTGCAGTACATCCCCTGGCTCGAGGCGCCGAAGAAGTTCCAGGCCGCGCTCGCCGGCGGGGAGGGACCGGACGTCACCGAGCTGGGCAACACCGAGACCCAGGGCTGGGCCGCGCAGGAGGCCCTCGCCGACGTCACGGAGAAGTTCAACGGCTGGTCCGAGGGGAAGGACATCCTTCCCGACCTGGTGAAGAACGCCCAGCTCGACGGCAAGCAGTACGGCGTCCCGTGGTACGCCGGCGTGCGGGCCATCTACTACCGCACCGACTGGTTCGCCGAGGCGGGCGTGAAGCCGCCGACGACCTGGGACGAACTGGTCGCCGCTGCGAAGGCCGTCCAGGCCAAGAAGCCGGGCACCTACGGCATCGCCCTGCCCGGCAACTCCGAGCTGCCGTTCTACTCCTTCCTCTGGGCCGCCGGCGCGGAGATCGCCACCAAGGACGGCGACAGCTGGAATTCCGGCTACAACACGCCGGAGGCGCAGCGGGCGGTCAAGTTCTGGACCGACCTGGTGACCGTGCACAAGGTCGCCCCGCCGGCCGCCGCGGGCTGGAACGAGGTCGACGCCCGTACCCAGTTCGCCACCGGCAAGGCCGCCATGGCGTTCGCCGGTAGCTGGCAGGGCGGCGCGATGAAGAAGGACAACCCGGATATCGAGAAGGTGTGGGGCACGTTCCCCATCCCCGGTCCGGACGGCAAGGCCGCCCCCGCCTTCGCCGGTGGTTCCGACATCGCCCTCTGGAAGGACAGCAAGCGGCAGGACCTGGCCTGGGACTACCTGACCGTGCTGCTGAGCAAGCAGAAGGACCAGGAGTTCGCCAGCAGCCTCGGCTTCTTCCCGGTCTACAAGGACCTGGTCGGCGGCGGCAACTACGCCAACGACAAGGTGATGGCGGCGTTCGCCACCGCCATGCAGAACACCAAGCTGACCCCGCTCACCCCGAAGTGGGTGGAGGTGAGCCGGACCAAGACGGTGACCCAGGCCATGAACAGCTCGGTCATCAAGGGCCAGAAGCCGGTCGAGAAGGCCACCGCGGACGCGGCCACCGAGATGGAAAGCATCCTCAACGCCAAGTGACCACGCTGACCGAGGCCACCGGCGAAGCCGCCGCAGCCGGAGCGCGAGACCGAGAAGCCGTTCCTGATGCCGATCGAGGACGTGTTCACGATCACCGGTCGTGGCACCGTCGTCACCGGTCGCGC
>NZ_JBEXLR010000205.1:0-1719 GCF_040610095.1 Micromonospora sp. NPDC004540 | reverse complement strand
GCGCCGAGCACGGCGTCGGCGCCGAGCACCCGGCGGGCGGCCGCCACCGGCAGGTCCTCCGCGCCGACGTGGCCACCCGCGGCGTCGACCGCCAGCGCCACGTGCAGCCGGTCGTTGACCAGGCAGGTCGCCCCGTACGGCCGGCACAGCCCGACCACCCGGCGGGCCAGCTCGTACGCCTCCCGGTCGGTGGCGTCGTCCTCGACCCGGACCTGGACGACCAGCTCGGCGCGGGCCACCGGCAATGCGGCGCGCAGCACGGCGAGGGGGTCCCGCCCCGGCCGGGTGTCGGTGATCAGATGCAGTCGTCCCAGGGACGGCACGGCAACTCTCCTCCCTGCGCCGGCATTACCCGGATCAGGTTCGACGGTCGGGGGCTTCCAGCCCCCCTCTCAGCCCGGTGGCACCGGGCTCCCGTGGGTCACTTGCGGCCTACCGTACGACGTGGGCGCGGATCCGCCAAGGGGCGGGTGGGGAATTTCCCACCGACCGTCCCGGATGGAGAATGGGACAGCCGGTGATCTCCCGATCACGTCATGCTGTCCGGATGCCCTCGTCCGCCCACGTCCCCCGCCGGCTCGCCTTCCTGCCGTTCCGCGGCAGCGCCGCCGTCGGCGAGGGCCTCCTGACCCGGGCGATGCTTCACGGCCCGGCCTGGCGCCGCCTCCTGCCCGACGTGTACGTGCACCGCGACGGCCACCGCCCCGACGACCATCGCATGTGGTGTGACGCCGTGGCACTGCGACTGCCACCGGGCGCCGCCGTCGCGGGGCGCAGCGCCGCGTACCTGTGGGGCGCCGACCTGCTCCCCCGGGACGCGCCGGTCACCGTGCTGATGCCCCGGGCCGCCCGGATGCGGCCACACCCCCGTGTGCGCCTCGTCCGCTCGGTGCTGCCGGAAGCCGACCGCACCCGCTTCGCCGGGCTGCCGATCACGACGGCTCTGCGTACCGCCTTCGACCTCGGCCGGCAGGGTCCGCGCGTCGACGCGCTGGTGGCCGTAGAGGCGTTGCTGCACCGGCGGGTGGTGAAGCTGCCCGCCCTCCGGGCCTATACGGCGGCGCGTCCCGGCTGGCCCGGCGCGGCGCTGCTCCGGGAGGTGCTGGCGCTGGCGGAGCCCTTGAGCGAGTCGCCGATGGAGACCCGCCTCCGCCTGCTCCTCCTCGACGCCGGCCTCGGTCCGCTCACCGCTCAGCACGGCGTGCGCGACGCCGCCGGGCGCTTCGTCGCCCGCGTCGACCTGGCCTGGCCGGCGCTCCGCGTCGCGGTCGAGTACGACGGCGACCACCACCGCGAACGCGCCCACTTTCGCCAGGACGTGGCCCGCCTCAACGCCCTCCGCGCGGCCGGCTGGCTCGTCCTCCGCTTCACCGCCGACGACGTCCTCCGCCGCCCGCGCGCCACGGTCGCCCTGGTCCGCCAAGCCCTCCACGAGCGCGCCGCCCACTGACCGCCGACCGTCGGTGGAACGCCACATAGGTCAAACCCGCCCGGTGACCTAAATAGCGTTCCACCGACGCCCCGCCGCGCGCAGCGCGCGGGGGCAGCGACGGCGCGGCACCTGGTGCGGGGGCGGACAGCGCGCTGCCCCGGTGCCGGTGGGTGGCGCCGGGGCAGTGTGGGTGGGACGCTCCTATGCCGCGTCAAGTGGTTGGGGTGGGGTTTCGAGGCGGCGGTAGAGCTCTCGGGTGATGTAGCGCTTGAGGCAGCGTTTGATCT
>NZ_JBEXLR010000204.1:0-1757 GCF_040610095.1 Micromonospora sp. NPDC004540 | reverse complement strand
AGGCCGAGCACGACCACCAGCACTGATCGTCGGCGTGGGGGGGGGGCGCCCGCGGCGGCCCCGGGCCGGGCGGCCGCCCCCGGGCGCGGGCCGGCCCCCCCGGGGGCCGCCGGGGGGCGGCGGGCGCCCCCCGGCCGGGGCGGCCGGATCATCAGCATCACCAGCGTGCACGAGCACGCCCCGCGGGTCGGCTCGTCGGCGTACTGCGCGGCGAAGGGCGGGCTGGGCCTGCTCACCAAGGTGATGGCGCAGGAGCTGGCGGCCGACGGGATCACCGTCAACGCGGTCGCCCCCGGTGAGATCGCCACCCCCATGACCGGGCAGGAGGACGTGGACCCGTTCACCCAGGAACGGCCGGGCGTGCCGGTGGGGCGGCCCGGGGACGCCCGGGAGGTAGCGGCGGTGGTCGCCTTGCTCGCCTCGCCCGCCGCTGCTTATGTCACCGGGGCGTCGTGGCCGGTGGACGGGGGGATGTTGATGATGGGCCCGCAGGCGTCGTCGTTGCCTGACGACTCGTGGCGGTCGGTCTGAGGGGGTGGTCAGGTCCGCGCGTCGCTGCCGGCCTCCGCGATCACGTCGAGACCCGGTCCGGTTTCCGGGTAGTGGCAGGCGGTGGCCTGGTTGCCGCCGTCCCGGGGGACGAGCGCGGGTTCGTCGGTGGCGCAGCGTTCCTGGGCTTTCCAGCAGCGGGTGCGGAAGCGGCAGCCCGAGGGTGGGTTGAGCGGGGTGGGGACGTCGCCGGTGAGCCGGATGCGCCCGGCCGGCCCGAGGGTCGTGACGTCGGGGATGGCCGACAGCAGGGCGCGGGTGTAGGGGTGCTGGGGGCGGGTGTAGATGTCGTCGCGGTCGCCGATTTCGACGATCTTGCCGAGGTACATGACGGCGACGCGGTGGCAGAAGTGCCGCACGACGGCGAGGTCGTGGGCGATGAAGACGAAGGCCAGGTCGAGGTCGCGTTGCAGGTCCCGCAGGAGGTTGATGACCTGGGCCTGGATGGAGACGTCCAGGGCGGAGACGGGTTCGTCGGCGACGATGAGCTTTGGCCGCAGCGCGAGGGCGCGGGCGATGCCGATGCGCTGGCGCTGGCCGCCGGAGAACTCGTGCGGGTAGCGGTTGTAGTGCTCCGGGTTCAACCCGACCAGTTCGAGGAGTTCCTGGACGCGCTTCTTGATGCCGCCGGGCGGGTTGATGCCGTTGACCTGCAGGGGCATCGCCACGATGCGGCCGACGGTGTGTCGGGGGTTCAGCGAGGCGTAGGGGTCCTGGAAGATGATCTGCAGGTCCTGCCGCAGCGGCCGCAACGCGCCCCGCCGGGCGTGGGTGATGTCCCGGCCGGCGAACTCGATGCTCCCGGCGGTCGGCTCCAGCAGCCGCACCAGCATCCGACCCGTGGTGGTCTTCCCACACCCGGACTCCCCCACCAGACCGAGGGTCTCCCCCGGCCGCACGTCGAAGTCCACACCGTCGACGGCCCGGACGAGGCCGCCGGCGCGGAAACCGCCGCGCACCGGGAAGTGCTTGGCGAGGCCACGGACCTTGAGCAGCGGTTCGGTCATCGGGCCACCCCCACCTGGGTGATCTCGTCTCGGTACAGGAGCTGCCGGGCGGCCTCCGGCAGGTGGCAGGCGACGAGGTGCCCGCGCTCGGTGGCCGGAAGCAGGTCGGGCACCTCGGTGCGGGAGCGGTCGCCGTTACGGCCGGCATACCGACAGCGGGGGTGGAACGCGCACCCCGACGGCAGATTGATCAACGACGGC
>NZ_JBEXLR010000203.1:0-1965 GCF_040610095.1 Micromonospora sp. NPDC004540 | reverse complement strand
CGGGCGGGGGCGGGTCGGCGGGCGGCCTCGGGGTGGTCGACGCGCCGCTGCTGGCGTCCCGGCTGGCGCCGGCCGCGCTGCCCGAGCCGGTGCTGGTCCGGCCCCGGCTGCACGACCGGCTCGACCGGGGCGCCGCCGGGCCGGTCACCCTGGTCCTCGCGCCCGCCGGCTGGGGCAAGACCACGCTGCTCGCCGGTTGGGCCCGGGGCGTGCGGGCCGAGCCGCCGCCGGCCTGGGTGACGGTGGAGGAGGGCGACACCGGCGAGCGGCTCTGGGCCTACCTGGCGGCGGCGCTGCGGGCCGCCGCCGACGGGGTGCCGGGTGAAGGGCCGCAGCCGCGGCTGCCGGACGGCCCGCCCCGGCCGGACCAGCTCGAACTGCTCGCCGCGGCGCTCGCCGCCCGGGAGCGCCCGGTGCTGCTGGTCCTGGACGACCTGCACCGGGTGACCGACCCGGCCGCGCTGACCGGGCTGGAGTTCCTGCTCCGGCACACCGAGGGGCGGCTGCGGCTGGTGGCCGGCGCGCGCAGCGACCCGCCGCTGGCCCTGCACCGGTGGCGGCTGGCCGGCGAGCTGACCGAGGTCGGCCCGGCGGAGCTGGCGTTCACCCCCGACGAGGTGGCCGACCTGCTGGTCGCGCACGGGGTGCCGCTGCCGGCGGCGGCGGTGCCCCGGCTGGCCGACCGGACCGGGGGCTGGCCCGCCGGCCTGCGTTTCGCCGCGCTGGCACTGCGCGCCCAGGCGGACCCGGCCCGCGCGGTCGAGGGGTTCGCCGGCGACCAGCCGGACGTCGCCGGGTACCTGCGCGACGAGGTGCTGGCGCCACTGGACCCCGCCGCCCGGGACGTGCTGCGTCGCAGCGCGGTGGCCGCCGCGGTCTGCGCGGACCTGGCCGACGCGGTGACCGGGCGGCCCGACGCCGGCCAGGTGCTGGCCGACCTGGCCCGGGAGGGCGGCTTCGTCCAGCAGGACGGGGGCAGCCCGCCCTGGTACCGGTGCCATCCGCTCCTGGCCGACCTGCTCCGCGACGAACTGGAGCGGCTCCCCGCCGACGAGCTGGGCGAGCTGCACCGGCGCGCCGCCGGCTGGTACGCGGGCCACGACCGGCCGGCCGAGGCGCTCCGACACGCGCTGGCCGGGGGCGAGTGGGACACCGCCACCGAGCTGCTGATCGCCCGCTGGCCCGAGCTGGCGCCGTACGAACGGGACCGGCCCGCCGCACCGGCCCCGCCCGAGCCGCCGGTCGAGGCGGTGCGCCGGGATCCCGAGCTGGCGCTGGCCGCCGCGGCCGAGCGGGCGTACGCCGGGGACGCCGAGGCGGCCGCGGGACAGCTGCGCCGGGCCGTCGAGCATGCCAGCGACCTGCCCGCCCCGCGCCGGGACCGGTTCCGGCGGCTGGCCGTCGCCGTGGAGCTGACCCTGGCCCGGCTCGCCGGGGACCACGACGAGGTACGCCGGGCGGCGGCGCGGCTGCTCGCCACCGGTGTCCCGGCCGGTCCGGGTGACGACCCGCGGGCCGGTGCGGCGGAGGACGCCGACGTGCGGGCGGTCGCCGGCACCGCGCTCGGGCTGGTGGCGCTGGCCGAGGGGGAGCTGCCAGACGCCGCCGCGCACTTCGCCGAGGCGCTGGCGGCGGCGCGGCGGGCGGGCCGGCCACGGACCGAGCTGGTCTGCGCCAGCCGGTCGGCGCTGCTGGACGCGGCGCACGGCGCGCTGCGGGCCGCCGAGCGCACCGCCCGGGAGGCGCTGACCATGTCGCCCTGCGCGGGCTGGTCCTCACGGCTGGACTGCGGGTACGCGTACCTCGCGCTGGCCCTCGTGGCCTGGGACCGCGACGAGCCGGCGGAGGCCGCGGCGAACCTGACGCTGGCCGGCCCGGCCACCGAGGAGCCGGGCGGGGCGGCGCCGGCCGCGCTCTGCCGGGCCGGGCCGCGGCCGGCTCCCCGCCGGCGGCCAGCAGCCCGCC
>NZ_JBEXLR010000202.1:0-2067 GCF_040610095.1 Micromonospora sp. NPDC004540 | reverse complement strand
GCACTACTCCTCCGGCGTGGCGAACCACTTCTTCTACCTGCTCGCCGTCGGCAGCGGCTCCTCGTCGTACGGCAACAGCCCGACCTGCAACGGCATCGGACTCGGCGTACCGGCCCAGCTCGTAGAGCACGTCGGAGAGATAGACCAGGGCGCTGACCAGCGCCGGGGCGTTGTCGGCAGCCCGGGCCAGCGCCTCGGCCCGGCGCAACTCGGCCAGCCCGAGGTCGGGGATGTCCCGGGTGCGGCACAGCATGGCGATCCGGGTGGGCAGGAGGGCCAGGTCGGCGCCGACCGCCTCCGCGCCGACCGTCGCCTCGGCTGCCACCGAGGCGGCCTGCGCCGGATCGACCTTCATCAGATGTGCCGCGATGTCGGAAAGCAGCCCGACCCGCTCCGGTCCCTCCGGCACCCCGGCCGCCAGCCGGTACGCCTCACCCAGCTCGGCCGCGCCGTCGCTCTTGCCGAGGAGGGCCAGCAACCGGCCGCGCTGGTCGAGCAGCCGGGCGGCGCGCAGCGGCTCGGCGGCGGAGTCGACCTCGGCCAGGGCGGCCCGGGTGAGGGTCAGCGCCCGGCTGAGGTCGCCGGCGGTGTTGGCCGCGGCGACGGTCTCCTCCAGCACCCGCAGGTGGTCCATGCCGAGCCGGTCGGCGGCGTCGGGCACCAGCTCCCACAGTTCGAGGACCCGTTCCAGCAACCGGCTCTGCTCGGCGTACGCGTAACGGTCGGCGGCGGCGCCGGCGGCCACCCGGGCGGCGATCAGGGCGCGCGGGTGGTCGTGCGCCGCGTACCAGTGGTGGGCGATCTCGGCCGGGGCGCGACCGGCGGCCACCAGGTGTGGCTGCGCCTCGATCGCGGCGGCGTAGCGGGCGTGCAGCCGGGCGTGCTCGCCGGGGAGCAGGTCGTCGTGGACGGCCTCGCGGACCAGCGCGTGCCGGAACTCGTAGTCGCCGTCCGGGTCGGCCACCACCAGCTGGCCGGCCACGGCGGCGCGCAGCGCGTCCTCCAGCTCGGCCTCGGGCAGGCCGGCCACCTCGGCGAGGAGTTGGTGGGCGAAGCGGGTGCCGCCGGCGGCGGCGATCCGCAGCACCCGCTGGGCCGGCTCGGGCAGCCGGTCCACCCGGGCCAGCAGCAGGTCGCGCAGCGTCTCCGGCAGCACCGCGCAACCGACCGGGTCGCCGGAAGCGGCCAGCTCCTCGATGAAGAACGGGTTGCCCTGGGTACGCCCGTGCACGTCGTCGACGGCGCGGGCGGCCGGCTCGGCGCCGAGCAGGTCGGCGAGGATGGCCGCGGTGCCGTCCCGGTCCAGCCGGCCCAGATCGACCCGGTCCACGCCCCGGGCCCGGTCCAGCTCGGCCAGGAACGGGCGCAGCGGGTGGCCGCGGTGCAGCTCGTCGGTGCGGTAGGTGCAGACCAGCAGGAGGCGGGTGGCCCGGGCGGCCCGGACGAGGAAGCCGATGAGGTCGCGGGTGGAGCGGTCGGCCCAGTGCAGGTCCTCGATCAGCAGCACCAGCGGCCGCTCCTCGGCGAGCCGCCGGAACAGGTCGGCGACCAGGTCGAACAGGTAGCCGCGCGGGGTGTCGGAGACGGGCAGCCCGGTGGGCGCGGCGGACCCGGCCGGCAGCCGGGCCAGCTCGGGCAGCAGCCGGGCGAACTCCGCCTCGTAGCCGGCGAAGGCGGCCGGGCCGTCGTGGCGCAGCACGTCGCGCAGCGCGGCGGCGAACGGCGCGAAGGGCAGGCCGGCCTCGCCCAGTTCCAGGCACTGGCCGATCAGCAGCCGCGCGCCGGTCGCGGTGGCGTGCGCGCCGAACTCCTCCAGTAGCCGGGTCTTGCCGACCCCGGCCTCGCCGCCCACCAGGACGGTGGCCGGGTCGCCGGCGCGGGCCCGGCCGAGCGCCTCGCGCAGCCCGGCCAGCTCGGGCTGGCGGCCGACGAGGACGGTGCTGGCGGCGCGTGCGGTCACGCCGTCGAGCATGCCATGGCGCATGCCCGCGCCGTCCCGGCCGACCGGCCGGTTCCCCGCTGGTCCGGCCCCCCCCCGGCCCGGCCGGCCCGCGTCCCCGCGCGCCC
>NZ_JBEXLR010000201.1:0-2306 GCF_040610095.1 Micromonospora sp. NPDC004540 | reverse complement strand
CACCGATCGGAGGCCACCGCCGAGGTGGCCTGGACCACCACACGACCCCGGGCGAACCCCCGCGCGGGGCGTACGACAACGGAGATCATGATCAACGCGGCTGGGGGCGGGGGTGGGTGGGGACGTTTGACCGATTCGGCCCCGGGTAGCTGATCGGCGTGACCGACGACGCGCCCGTGACCGATCAGCCGGACACCCGGCAGCTCGACGAACTGCTCGACGACATCTTCCGCGGCCAGGAGCGGATCAGTCAGGCGGACATCTACCGCCGCGCGGTGGCCGCCGAACTCCCCGCCGAACTGCTGTCCCGGATCGCCGCGCTGCCCGAGGGCGAGTACGCGGTCGACGAGGCGGCCGACCAGCTCGGCGGGACGGTGGCCTGAGCCCTTCCGGCGGACCCGGCCCGAGGACGGAGAGGACAGCGCGATGACCGACCGAAACGAGGAACGCGAGCACCCGCCGGCGCTCGGCCAGCCGCCGGAGGGCACGGACACGCTGCCGGACGGCGACTTCGCCGGCGAGCACGACGAGACCGCGGTCGCCGACGACATCATCACCGGCGAGGACCGCGACGAGCGGGAGCCCGAGGCGTCGCGCGGCTGGGCTGGCGAGGACCACGGCACCACCCCCACCTGAGCGGGAGGAAGCGCGGAAGGGGGCCGGCGCGACGCGCCGGCCCCCTTCTCCGTCGTACGGTCACTCCTCCCGGTGCCCGCCCTCGGCCGCCTGCTGGGCCACCGCGTAGCCCATCTGGAGGAAGTCGGAGGCGGCTACCGCGGTCAGCGCGGTGGCGACCAGCCGGGTCAGCCGGGGCGCCAGCACCAGCCCGCCGGTGAGGCCGGTGGCGACCCAGACGGCCAGGCAGAACGGGCAGCTCAACAGCTCGCCGACGGCGTGCCGGGTCGAGCTGCCCTGGTCGCGGACCTCCTCCATCACCTCGCCGCTGCCGATGGGGTGGTCGTACCGGGTGAACGGCGCGCGCAGCGGGCTGGTGATCGCGTCCTTGGAGAGCAGCCGGCTCAGCTTGTGGGTCGCGATCGAGAGCAGCACCACGTCGCCGGGGGTGGGCCGCTCCGGCACCGGCCGGCCGGTCGCCCGGACCAGTCCGACCAGCGACGCGGTGACCGCGCCGTACGTGCCCATCGCCGCCAGGTAGCCGCCCAGCGGCCGGTGCTCGTGCGGCGCGTACGCCTGGCGCAGCCGCGCCACCTTCTGCTTCAGGCCACTCCCGGTCACCCGGTCTCCTCGATCTCGGTGGGGGTGCCGGCTCAGCCGGCGGTCAGGTTGTCGGCCACCTCTCGGGCGAGGCTGGCCAGGATCTCGTCGGCCATCCCGTGGTCGGTGCCGTTCAGGTCCAGCCGGACCCGGGCGCCCCCGGCGTCGGCCGGCTCCACGTCGATGTCGGCCGACCAGCCGGCGGACTCGGAGCTCCAGCGGGCCCGCATGTCCTCGGCGTCGACCACCTCGACCCGGTGCGTGCCGGAGCGGCGCAGCTCCTCGGGCAGCCAGGCCGACGACCGGTCCGGGTCGGTGGCGGTGTTGAAGACCACCTCGGGCGGCGCGGACATGCCGCGCTCGGCGTGGCTGGCCATCAGGCGTCCCGCAGCCGGCTCGGGTCGACCTCCCGGCCCGGGTGCCGGGCCAGGTACTCGGTCTCCAGCTCGGCGGTGCGGCGCAGGTGGTTGGCGAGCGCCGAGTCGGTGGCGTGCCGGAGGGTGTCCAGCCGGGTCCGGTGCAGGCTCTGCATCTCCCGGATCAGGTCCTCGTCGCCGAGCTCGGCGGGGTCCACCCCGAGCAGCTCACCGTCGACGTCCTGGGTGCGGGCGTGATCGCCGTCCCACTCCGTCACCCGCTGCTCCGGACTGGCGTCACGGCGTACTGATTCGGTCATCGTCGCCCCCTCGTCTCGTTCGGGCTGGCGTCTAGACGGATGCCCAGCCGGGGTGTCACCAAACCCGACCCACCTACGACGCCGCGTCGGAGACGGCCGGCGGGCCCGGTACCCTCGATGGCATGCAGCGGCTCTGGACACCGGCGTGGATCGCCCGCCACGTGGCCATGGTCGTGCTGGTGGTGGGCTTTCTCGGGCTGGGCTGGTGGCAGGTCACCCGGGCCGCCGACGGCAACACGCTGAGCTTCGGTTACGCGATCGAGTGGCCGGTGTTCGCCGGCTTCGTGGTCTTCGTCTGGTGGCGTGAGCTGCGGCACACGCTGCGGGCGACGCGCGAGCAGCCGACCACCCCGGCGCCGCCGGCGCGCCGCGGCGCCCGGCCCGCCCGCGCCACCCCCCCCGCGGTACGCCCGCC
>NZ_JBEXLR010000200.1:0-2356 GCF_040610095.1 Micromonospora sp. NPDC004540 | reverse complement strand
GCCGCACCCCCGTTGCCCGAGCCGACCGGTCAGGCCTTCGGCGCGAGGTTGAAGTCAATGATCTGGTCGGGGGTGAGGTTCTGCTTGAGCGCGGGCGCGGTCACCGGACCGCCGCGCGCCGCCTCCCGGCCGGCCAGCCCGTGCAGGTACGCCGCCGCGGCGGCCGCCCGCTCCGGTGCCAGCCCGGCGGCCAGCAGCGAGCCGAGCAGCCCGGCCAGCACGTCGCCGGTGCCCCCGGTGGCCAGCACCGGGGTGCCGGTCGGATTGACGTAGGCCCGGCCGTCCGGGGTGCCGATGATCGTGCGGTCGCCCTTGAGCAGCACCACGGCGTTCATCCAGGCGGCCAGCCGCAGCGCCGCCCCGACCCGGTCCGCCCCGGGGGTCTCGCCGCAGAGCCGCGCGTACTCGCGGTCGTGCGGGGTCACCACGATCGGGGCGTCCCGCCCACGCAGCCGGTCGGCCAGCTTGCCGTCGACCAGCAGGGTCAGCGCGTCGGCGTCGAGCACCGCCGGCACCGGCGCGGCGAGCACCGCGCGCAGCTCGGCGGCGGACTCCTCGCCGGTGCCCAGCCCCGAGCCGCAGACCCAGGCCTGCACCCGGCCGGCGGCGGCGACCCGGTCGCTGGCGATCACCGAGGGGTGCTGGTGCAGCACCTCCGCGCGGGCGCCGCCCGCGTAGCGGACCATGCCGGTGGGGCCGTTCAGCGCGCCGCTGACCGAGAGCACGGCCGCGCCCGGGTAGGTGGCCGAGCCGGTCGCCACCCCGACCACGCCCCGGCTGTATTTCTCGGAGGACGGGCCGAGCCGGGGCCACCAGTCGACCACGTCGGACCACTCGGTGACGCGCAGCGCCGGGGTGCCGCGCAGCCATGGGGCCAGCCCGATGTCGACCAGCTCGTTGTGCCCGGCCAGCGGCGCGGCCGGGCCGACCACCAGCGCCGGCTTCAGCGCGCCGAAGGTGACCGTCACGTCGGCGCGGACCGCGGAGGGCCGGCCGGAGGCGGTGAGCGGCACGTGCCCGGTGTCCACCGCGACGCCGCTCGGCACGTCCACCGCGACCACGGTGGCCCGGGTGCCGTCCCGCCCGATGCGCTCGGCCAGGCTCGCGGCGAGCTGGTCGGCGGTCTCCCGCAGCCCGCCGGTGCCGCCGATTCCGACGATCCCGTCGAGCACCAGGTCCACCACGGCCGGCGGCCGGTCGACCACGCGCCCGCCGGCGGCCCGCAGCGCGGCCAGCCCCTCGCCGTGCGCCCGGCCCGGGGTGAGCAGCAGGGCGGCGACCGCCGTGCCCCGGCGGGCCAGGTGCGCGCCCGCGTAGAGGGTGTCGCCGCCGTTGTCGCCGGAGCCGACGAGCAGAAGCACCTGGGCGCCGTAGACACCACCCCGCTCGCCGAGCAGCAGCGCGCAGCGGCGGGCCAGCCCGGCGGCGGCCCGCTGCATCAGCGCCCCGGGCGCCAGGGTGGCCATCAGGCCCGCCTCCGCCGCGCGTACGTCCGCGACCCGCCACACCGGTCTCATGCCACCCCGTCCCGTCCGTTCGTCCCGTTCGTCCCGGACT
Organism: Micromonospora sp. NPDC004540; assembly: GCF_040610095.1. Taxonomy (NCBI): domain Bacteria; kingdom Bacillati; phylum Actinomycetota; class Actinomycetes; order Micromonosporales; family Micromonosporaceae; genus Micromonospora; species Micromonospora sp. NPDC004540. Next base: position 799 of record NZ_JBEXLR010000200.1, on the reverse strand, counting down.
GGCCGACCGACCCACCGGGCCGGCTCACCGTTCCGCGACCACCATGGCCGAGGCGATCCCGCCGTCGTGCGACAACGACAGGTGCCAGTGGTTGATCCCCCGCTCGGCCGCCGCGGCCGCCACCGTGCCCGAGACGGACAGCCGGGGGCGGCCGTCCGGGTCGGGCACGACCTCGCAGTCGTGCCAGCTCAGCCCGGCCGGCGCGCCCAGCGCCTTGGCCACCGCCTCCTTGGCGGCGAACCGGGCGGCCATCGACTCGGGCGAGCGCGCGTTGCCGGCGCGGGTGTGGCGCTCGGCCTCGGTGAAGAGGCGGTCGGCGAGCAGCGGCGTGCGCGCCAGGGACCGGGCGAACCGGTCCACCAGCACGACGTCGATGCCGACGGCCACGATCACGACCTCACCCTACCGGCGGTCGAGGCCGCGGATCGGCCGGTGGGCGCGCGGTGGACAACGCCTGTGGAAAACCCGGGATACGTCCCACCGCCCGTTGTCCACAGGGCCGGTGCGGGTGGTCCGCCGGGCCCTAGCGTCCCCGATGTCGGTCGGATCGCAGGGAGGTCGCCATGGGCGAGGAGCCGTTGAGCGTCGAGCCGGAGCTGTTGCGCGGGGTTGCCCGGGAGTTGGCCGACGACGCGTACCGGCTGGCCCGCGGGCCGGCCGCCGAGCCGGGGCTGGTGCTGCCGGCCGACGGCTGGCGGGCCGGGCTGGCGCTGGCCGAGCTGGAGGCGGCGGTGCAGCGCTGGCACGGGTCGCTCGCCGCCCGGGTGGCGGCCACCGCCGAGGCGGTCCGGGCCGCCGC
>NZ_JBEXLR010000199.1:0-2368 GCF_040610095.1 Micromonospora sp. NPDC004540 | reverse complement strand
CGCTCGTCCAGGGCCACCGCGCCGACCGCCGGCGCCGAGCGCGCGTCGGCCAGGGCGGTGAGGGTACGCAGGTCGGCCGCGCACCGCTCGCGCAGCGCGGCTGACGGGCCGGACACCGCGCCGAGCCCGACCATGGTGAGCGTGGCGAGGACGGTGTCGTGCAGGTCCCGGTTCTGCCGCCGCTCCGCCTCCCGGGCGGCCCGGCCCACCATCGCCTCGTGGGACAGCCGCTGGTAGTCCGCGAAGGCGTCGTCGGCGCGCCCGATCCGGCGGCGCATCACCGCGGTCGTCATCGCCGTGCAGCCGATCTGCACCAGCAGTGTCCCGGCGTGCGCCCGCGCCTCGACCGGGTTGCCGGCCAGGGTGGCCCCGGCCGCGTAGCCGGCGGTGACCAGCAGCCCGGCCGGGACCGACCAACGGGCCGGGGCGGTGGCCTGCGCGTTGATCACGGTGGTGCTGGCGAGCACCGCGACCCAACTCCCCTCGCCGGGCAGCACCTCCGGCGCGACCAGCCACCCGATCGCCAGCCCGGCCGCGGTGGTCAGCGCCACGTCGCCGGCCACCAGGGCGCCGGTGAAGCCGTGCCGGAGCGCGCGGACCGCGTACCACACGGACCAGGCGGTCAGCACCACGATCGCCGGCACCAGCAGTGACACCCGGACGGGCGGGGTGCGCACCGCCAGCGCGACCACGGCGGCCACCAGGCCGCAGGTGAGCCGGAGCAACGCCGGCAGGGTGGTGAAGATCAGGGTGAACGCGCCGCCCGCCGGCCGGTCCAGCGGGGACGGCGGCAGGGTCGTGGCGGCTACGACCGGCATCGGGGGAGGTGTCCTTCCGGCAGCGACCCGGTCGGGTCCGCACGGCCTAGATCGACGCCGGAGAATAGCATGCTCAGCCGCAACTGGTCACCCTCGGTACGCGGCGCGTCGCTGACCGACTCGCGGGCCGCCCGGGCCGCTGGCGCGGCGCTCCTACCCTGCGCCCATGACCTACCAGCCGGCCATGGTGCCACCCAGGAAGTCGAACACGACCCGGATCGTGCTCACCGTCGTCGGTGTGGTGCTCGCGCTCTGCTGCGTGGGCGGCGTCGTCGGCGGCTTCGCCCTCTACCACGCGGTGCGGGAGGCCACCGGCCCGGCCCGGACCACCGTGGACACCTTCGCCGGCGCCCTGGTCGCCCGCGACTACCCGACCGCGTACGGCCGGCTCTGCGGTCGGGTGCGCGACCGGGTCAGCGAGGAGGACTTCGCCCGGCAGCAGGCCGCCCAGCCCGCGCTGACCGGCTACCGGATCGTCGGGTTGAACGTCACGAACAGCAACGGACGGGTCCGGGGGTCGGCCGAGGTCCGCTTCACACCGCAGAGCGGCACCACCGTGACGCAGGTGTTCGTCCTGGTCAAGGAGGACGGCGGGTGGCGTGTCTGCGAGTGACGCGTCGCCGTCGCTGCCGCTCGCTCCGCCCTGACCGGCCCCTCGGTGACGGTCCGTGCGGTCGTGCCGCCGCGTGGGTAGCGGTGTGACATCCGGCGCGGGACGAGCGCTGAGGGGCACGGAACGAAGGCGCGGGACTCGTGGCCAGCGCGAACGCGGCGTAGCCGGCCGGTCACCGGGCGGCCCCGCCGGGTGCCGGCGGTCGGCCACCCCTCAGGCCGGTGCCGGGTTACCCGTGCCTCGGTCCCGCTGTTCGGGAGGTACCCCGGGCGGCACGTCCGTGTCCGCACCCCCCACAACGGAGCCGTACCGATGTCACAGTTCGTCCTCGCGAAACTGCTCACCGTCAAGGCCGGCGCGGCGGTCCTCGCCGTCACCGCCGGCGTTGGGGTCGCGTTCGCCGCCGCGACGGGCACCCTGCCCGGTCCGCTCACCGACCGGCCCGCGAAGCCGTCGACCTACGCCACCGCGGCGCCGTCCGCGACCGACGGCAAGGGCAGGGGCCCGGCCGAAGCCAAGGGCAGCCCGTCGCCGAACCTGGTCGGCCTCTGCCGGGCGTACCGGGCGGGCGCGGGGGACAACCCGGGCAAGGCGCTGGAGAGCCCGGCGTTCCGCGCCCTGATCACCACCGCGGGCGACAAGGAGAAGGTGGCGGCGTACTGCGCCCCGCTGGTCGCGGCCGAGAAGGGCCGGCCGGCGCGGCCGACCGCCACGCCCAGCCACCCGGCGGGCCGGCCGGACAGCCGGCCGACCACCGACACCGGGACCGAGCGGCCCGGCGACCGCAAGCCCACCGCCCGACCCACGCGCTGACCTCCGGCGCCGGGCGGGCCACTTCACCCAGGCTCTTCTCGACGGTGGGCGAGTAGACCATGACCACCGCGGAGAGCACGCCGACCACGATGGCGATGGCGAAGCCCAGCACCGTCTCGTACGT
>NZ_JBEXLR010000198.1:0-2503 GCF_040610095.1 Micromonospora sp. NPDC004540 | reverse complement strand
AGACCTCGAACTTCGGGGACTTGTTGGTCGCCGAGGGCGGCACCCGGTAGTGCCGGAGAGTGAAGCCCATCATCTCCCGGAAGGCCGGCGCGGCCCCCGACTATCCCGACCGGCGGCGCGGCGCGTACCCGGTCAGCCCGGCCGGCCCCGACGACTCCGACCGGCGGCGCGGCGCGTACCCGGTCAGCCCGGCCGGTCCGGACGACCTCGAACGGCGACGCGGCGGTCGGCCGGGTGGGGACGGGCGGCCCGAGGACGGTCCCCGGCGCGGCGCGCCGGGCGACCGGTACGACCAGCGGTGGGTGCGCCCCGAAGCGGCGCGCGGCACGGCGCCGCACCGGCCGGTCTCCCCCGCGGCGGAGCCGGGCTGGCTGCCGGAGCCGGACGAGTACCCGCACCACGCGCCGCCGCGATCGGGCCGGCCGGAGCAGCGCCGCCGGCCGGCGGACGGCCGGAGCGGCCCGGTGGACCGGCGCGAGCCGGCGGTCGACGGCCGGCGGGACCGGGCGTTCGACGACCGGCGTGACCCGGCGTTCGACGACCGGCGGGAGGCGGCGTTCCAGGGCGGGCGCGAGGCGGCCTTCGACGGGCGGCGGGAGCCGGCCTTCGACGGTCGGGCGGGTCGGCGGGAGGCCGACCCCGGGCGTCCGGCGGAGCGACGCGACCAGGACCTGCCCGGCCGGCGCGACCAGGGCTTCGACGGCCGCCCCGATGCCGGGGTGGCCCGCCCGACCGACCGCCGGGAGCGGGACCTCGGCCGTCCGGGCGACCGGGGTCTCGACGGTCCGCCGCGCGGCGAGCCGGGTCGTGGTTACGACGGACCGCCGCGCCGGGAGCCGGACCGGGGTTACGACGGACCGCCGCGCCGGGAGGCCGCCGCGCGCGCCGAGACGTACCGGGAGGCGCCCGAGGCCGGGCGCCGGCCGGTGGACCCGTACCGCGCCGAGCCGGGCCGGTACGGCGAGTCGCGGCCCGCCGCGTTCCGGCCCGAGGAGCGGTGGGACGGTCAGCGGCCGCCGGGCGACCGCGCCCGCACGCACCACGAGGAGTGGCCGGTCATCGAGCGGCGGCCGCGCACCGAGCCGGCCGCGTACCGGCCGGACGAGCGGCACCGGCCGCCGGTCGACCGGCCCGGCCCGGACGCCCGCCCCGCCCGGCCGCTGGACGACGCGGCCCGCTACGAGGGTCGTCGTCCCGACTCGGCCGGCCCGCGGCCGGACCTCGTCGGTCCGGGACCGGAGTCGGGGCGTCCCCGGCCGGAGCCGGTCGACGGCCGGCCCGAGCCGGTCCGTCCCCGGACCGAGTTCACCGGTCCGCGTCCCGACTCGGTCGGGCCCCGGCCCGGCTCGGCCGGTCCGCGGTCGGAGCCTGTCGGGCCACGGCCCGACTCCAACGGTCGGCCGGAGTCGGTCGGGCCACGGCCGGAGTCGGTCGGGCCACGGCCAGAGTCGGTCGGGCCGCGGCCGGAGCACCGGGTGCGGCCGGACGGGTGGCAGGGACGGCCGGGCGAGCCCGGACCGGCCCGCCCGGGCGACGGCTGGCGACCGCCGGTCGAGCCGGCCGCGCGCACCCGCCCGGACGACCTGTGGGAGCGGCCGGCGCGCCCCGACGAGGTCAGGCAGCAGCCCCAGCCCGGCGCGCGCCCGGACCCGGGACACGAGGCGGCCATGCCGGCCGCCCCGAGCCGCCCCGGGGAGCGGTCGGACCGGCCGGTGGCGCCGCCTCCGCCGCGCGCCGACGACGCCGTGCCCCGGCCCGTGCCGTCGGCGCGGCCGGACGAGCCGCGTCAGCCGGCGATGCCGACCCGGCCCGACGAGGTCCGGCGCCCGCCGGTGGAGCCGGCGACCCGACCGGACCCGCGCCAGGCGGCGCCCACCTCGGGCGCGCCGGTGTCGGGCGCGCCGGCCGCGAACGAGCCCGTCTCCGGCGTGCCCACGTCGGGGGCGCGCGTCTCGGGACCGCCGGTCTTCGAGGCGCCCGTTCCCGGCCGCCCGGTTTCCGGGGCACCCGTGCCCGCCGCACCCGTTTCTGGCGGCCCGGTCTCCGGTGTGCCCGTTTCGGGGCCGCCCACCTACCCGGGAGACCGACCGGTGCCCGGCGGCCGGTTCGACGGGCCGACGGGACCGGAGACGGGCCGGCGCACCCACCCCGCGGTGCAGCCGGCGGTGGACGGCCGTCCCGACCGCCCGGCCCCGGCGAACGCTTCGGCCGACGTGCCGCCCGCCGCCGACCTGCGCGTCGAGTTCCTGCCCAGGCCCGCCGGCACCTCGCCCCTGCCCGCGCCGGAGCGCACGGCTCCGATCGACCGCGCCGAGCCGGCGGCCGAGCCGCGCCGGGACGTCTCGCCGCGCCCGACCCCGGCGCCTCCGGTGTCCGGCCCACCGGCCGCGCCGCCCGCCGGACCCGTCGACGCGCCGACCCCGACCGCAGCCGCGGCGGGCCGGCCCGCGCCACCTGCCTACCCCGGCCCCGCAGTCGCCGGACCGGAGCACCCCGCCGGCCC
>NZ_JBEXLR010000197.1:0-2650 GCF_040610095.1 Micromonospora sp. NPDC004540 | reverse complement strand
GGTCCGGCGGGCGGCCTCCTCGGCGGCCGGGTCGGGGGCCGGATCGGACCCGCCGTCGCGCTCCGGGCGGGCGACCAGCGCGGCGAGCACGCCGACGAGGTGGCCGTGGCCGCCGCCGGGGCCGCCCAGACCGCCCGGCGGCGCCGGGAGCAGTGGCTCACCGCCCAGGACGAGGCCGACCGGGCCTGGCGGGCGTACGACGAGGCCGAGGCGGCCGCCCGCCGCTTCGCCGGGGTCGCCGCCCTGCCCGCGCCCCGCACCCCGCGCACCCCCGCCGAATACGTCGCCCGCGAGCGCTGGCTGCACCACGCCGCCATGACGGCGCACTGGCGGGGCGACCTGACCGCCCGGCAACTCGCCGACGTGCTGGCCCACCGCAACGGGTGGGACCCACGCCGGCACCCGGCCGAGCAGGAGATCGTCCTCGCCCGGGCGGTACGCGAGGGCCGCCGGGCCGGCTGGGCGGCAGCCGCCGAGCGGGAGCGGCGGGCCTGGCGGGACGCCGAACTGGCCGCCGAGGCCGCCCGCACCCTGGCCGCCGAGGCGTACGCGGCGATCGGCGCCCTCCGCCCCGCCGACGACACCACGGCACCGGTGGAGGGGCGGGACGACGCGACGGTGCGGATCCCGGCCACCGTGTCCGGTGCGCGCTGGCGCCCCGCCCGGGTCGGCTGACACGTGGTCCAGTCCGGTTCGCGGGAGCTGGCGCATCCAGCTGCCAGCCCGCCTCGCGGCCCGCTGCGGCGGATCGTGCCCTCCCCGGCGATACCCGCATGGCGGCGGCCCTGCGGCCGGGTGTGGTCGTGTCGGCCGCTACGAACTTGATGACGTGAACGGATCAGACCCCGCAGGTCTTCTCGGGCGCCTTTCGGGCTGACGTCGTCGACGATTCAACGTCGTCGGCGGCACCAGGGGCGTGAGTCGCTTACGACATCAAGTTCGTAGCGGGTCCGGAGCGGACGCCCGGGGCGCCCGGCGGTCGGCTGCCGGGGCGCTCGGTGACCCGTTTCGGGTGGCCAGGGTGCCGGGAGCTCGTCGTGCCCGGAGTGGGTCGACGCCAGCTGGCCTGACCCCCGACGCGGAGCGAGTCGGCCGAATTGTTATCCGAATTGGGTGAGCCCGGTCACCCGCGTGGCGGAAACGGTCATCGGGGTCAGGCGGGGCGATCGACCCCCGCAATTCCGGTCCGGCGGCCACCGGATGTCCGCTTTTCGCCGGACGGTGCCGCCGTAACTGCTCGTCCCATTGAGTGAAGTGAGTGACCGACTGTTCCGATATCCGTAGCCGTGCACGAGGTTTACGCAGGTGGGGGCGCTTGGCAGGCCGCATACCCACCGGTAGTGTCGGCGCGTCCGGAGCGGTTTTCGATCGCAAGTGGCGACGCCGCGCCGACCCGCCTAATCGTCTTTTCGAGAACCGGGGACCCACAGCAACACCGGGGTGAATCCGCGTGCCAAGGCCCGCGGTAGGGCGTACTTCCCGCCCGAATCCGTCAGCTAACCCGGTCGGCGGCCACGGAAGGAGTGCCATTCCTCGTGCTCACCTCCCCCCGCTCGTCCCCCCGCCTCCACGGCATCGCGGTGCCGGCGCTCGCCTGACGGCGACCGACCCCGGCAACCATCCCGACCGCCCGGCACCCGGGCGCTCCCTTTCCGCGGCGACCCGCCCCGCCAGCGCGTGAGTTCCTCCGCGTGTGGGGCCGGTGTGTGCCGCTCACGTCCCCGTGGAGGAACCCGTGAAGCACCACAAGAAGCGTCAGCTGCGGCGTCTCGTGACCGAGCGCCCGTACCAGATCATCGCCGGCTCGGCCGCGGCGCTCGTGCTGGCCGGCGGCGCCAGCGCCGCCCTGGCCGCCACCGACGACGCCCCGGTCCGTCAGGAGAACACCGCCGCGGTCGCCGAGCTGGGCTCCCGGCTCGGTGAGGTCGCCAGCCGGGGCGAGGCCCGGGCCGCCGTCCCGTCGCCGTCCGCCTCGCCGAGCGCGTCCCCGACGGCCGCGCCGGCCGCCGCCAAGGCCACCACCGACCCGGACACCACCCCGAAGGCCAAGCCGAAGCCGCCGTCGACCAAGGTGCTCGACTACACCTACGAGGCGCAGACCGCCTACTGGAACTGCGGCCCGGCCGCGGTGCGGAACGCGCTCAGCGCGAGCGGTGTCGAGACCACCCAGGACGCGATGGTCGCCCCGCTGAACGCCGGCGAGAACGGCACCAACTCGGCCGAGGACACCACCCGGGGCCTGAACCAGATGGTCAAGGGCAACCCGTACCGGACCCACATGTTCGGCGGCTCGGCGAGCCCGGCGGAGATGGACCAGCTCCAGGCGGACGTGGTCAAGGCGATCACCGACGGCCGGGGCGTGGTGGTCAACATCGCCGGCGACGCCACCGACACCGACGGCGGCTGGCACTCGTTCCCGGGCGGCCACTACATCGCCGTGGTCGGCTACAAGAACGACGGCCGGACCGTCCGGATCGCCGACTCGGCGAACCCGGCGCTGCCCGCCTACTGGATGAGCACCATCGACCTGGCGAACTGGGCCGGCACGCGCGGCTACCTGCCACGAAGGATTCGCGCCTAGGGTGACTGTAGGTGTCAGGTCGAGCGGCCGGCTCGTGGAGCTGGGGGCAGCGGACAGGTGCGGGGCCAA
>NZ_JBEXLR010000196.1:0-2687 GCF_040610095.1 Micromonospora sp. NPDC004540 | reverse complement strand
CCGCCGGCTGCCTCCACCCGGGTGGCGACCAGGTCCGCGTCGTCGGTCGCCACGTACGTCGACCAGATCGGCACCTGCTCGGGGGCGGCCGGCGAGCCCGTGCCGACCACCGCGCCGATCCGGTTGCCGCCCCGGACGGTCAGGTGGGCCAGGGCGGCCGCGGCGGCGACCACCACGTCCCGCTTGAGCCACTGCCCGGTGCCGAAGTCCAGGCTGGCCGAGAGGTCGACCGCCAGCCAGGTCTCCAGCTCGCGGTCGGCCACCGTACGCCGGACGTGCGGCATGGTGGTGCGGGCGGTGACCGGCCAGTCCATCCGGCGTACGTCGTCGCCGGGGCGGTACTCGCGGGACTCCCCCGCCTCGCTGCCCGGGCCGGGCAGCAGCCCGGCGTAGTCGCCCTGGAGCAGCCCGTCCAGCTTGCGGGTGACCATGAGCTGCAGCCGGGCGAGGACGGCGCCGGAGCGCTCGTTCCCGGCCGACAGCCGGGTGGGTGGGGTCACGGCCGCTGCCCGGGCCAGCCGCCGTGCGGGACGGCCGGTGGCGGCGGCGTGGCCTGCTGCCGGGGCGCGACCGCGGGCAGCGGGATGGTCGACATCACCCGGTGCACGATGTGGTCGGCCGGCACGTCGTCGGCGAGCGCGTCGTAGCTGAGCACCAGCCGGTGCCGCAGGATGTCCGGGGCGATGTCCTGCACGTCCTGCGGCAGGGCGTAGTCGCGGCCGCGCAGCAGGGCCAGCGCCCGGGTGGCCCGGACCAGGCCGAGCGAGGCGCGTGGGCTCGCGCCGTACTGGATGAGCTGCGCGACGTCGGGCATGCCGTGCTCGGCGGGGGCCCGGGTGGCGAGCACCAGCCGGACCGCGTAGTCGACCAGCGCGTTGTGCACGAAGACCTGGTCGGCCTTGTGCTGGAGCGCGATGAGGTCCGGGGTGTCGAAGACCCGGGCCGGCTCCGGCGGGGCGACGCCCATCCGGTAGACGATCTCCCGCTCCTCGGCGTCGGTCGGGTAACCCACCACGATCTTCATGAGGAACCGGTCCCGCTGCGCCTCCGGCAGCGGGTAGACGCCCTCCTGCTCGATCGGGTTCTGGGTGGCCATCACCAGGAACGGGTCGGGCACCCGGTGGGTCTCGCCGCCGATGGACACCTGGCGCTCGCTCATCACCTCCAGCAGCGCCGACTGCACCTTCGCCGGGGCCCGGTTGATCTCGTCGGCGAGCAGGAAGTTGACGAAGACCGGGCCCAGCTCGACGTCGAACTTCTCGCTGGACTGCCGGTAGATCCGGGTGCCCATGATGTCGGCCGGCACCAGGTCGGGGGTGAACTGGATCCGGGCGAACGACCCGCCGACCACCTTGGCCAGCGTCTCCACGGCGAGCGTCTTGGCGACGCCGGGCACCCCCTCCAGCAGGCAGTGGCCGCGGGCGAGCAGGGCCACGAACATCCGCTCGACCATCCGGTCCTGGCCGACGATCACCCTTTTGATCTCGAACAGGGCCCGCTCCAGCAGGGTGGCGTCCTGTGCCGGGGTGGTGGTCGCCGGGGGCGGCGCGTCCGGCACGGCCTCGGTCGGGGTCGGGGCGTCGGGCGTGGTCGGCTGGGCCACCGGTCCTCCACAGCTTGGTCGTCGTCGCGGCGTGGTGCGTATCAAGACTGTCATGCCTCGCTGAGAGCCGAGGGCGGGAGAGGGACGATTTTCGCCGTGCCGTCCCCGGGCGCGGAAAACCCTGAACACGGGTGGACAACAAGGGGTCCGGCGTGTGTACGATTCACCCCGTCGCCGGGCGGCTCCCCCCGTGGCCGCCCGGCGCTAAAGCTCCCGGCGTGCGGCCCTAGACTCGCCCCGGTGACCACTCCCACTCCCCCTGACGAGGCGCTGATCTGTTCGGCGCGGGGGTGTCGCGCCCCCGCCGTGTGGGAGCTGCGCTGGAACAATCCCCGCCTGCACCCGCCGGAGCGGCGCAAGACCTGGCTGGCCTGCGCCGCGCACCGCGGCTCGCTGGGCGACTTCCTCGACGCGCGCGGGTTCCTGCGCGAGGTCGTACCGGTGCCCGGATCGCCTACGCTCGAACAGTGAGCGAGCGGAGCGAGCGCAGCGGATCACCCCGGTGAACGGTGACGACCTCGCCGGCCGGCCGCCGGCCCCGACCGGTCCCCTGGAGCCGTGGCCGGACACCGTCCGATGGCAGCCGATCTCCCGCGACCTGATCTGGGTGGAGCTGATCCGGCTCGGCATCCTGCTCGGCGTGGCGCTGGTGGTGCTCGGGGTGGCCTGGGCGGTCGCCGGCCTCTGGCTGTTCGGCGTCGCCCTGGGCGTCGCACTGCTGCTGGCCGCATGGCGGGCGATCACCATCGTCCGCGCCGTGCGCGCCTGGGGCTACGCCGAGCGGCCGGACGACCTGCTGGTCCGGCACGGCCTGCTGGTGCGGCGGCTGTCCATCGTGCCGTACTCCCGGATGCAGTTCGTCGACGTGAGCGCGGGGCCGCTGGAGCGCGCCTTCGACCTGGCCACCGTGCAGCTGCACACCGCCGCGGCGGCGAGCGACGCCCGGGTGCCGGGCCTGCGACCGGCCGAGGCGTCCCGACTGCGGGACCGGCTCACCGCGCTCGGCGAGGACCGGGCGGAGGGGCTGTGAGTCACGGCCCGGCCGAGCCGGAGCCCCGCGTCCCGCCGCCGCACCCGCCCGCCG
>NZ_JBEXLR010000195.1:0-2692 GCF_040610095.1 Micromonospora sp. NPDC004540 | reverse complement strand
GCGGCACCGGCGCAGGCCGGCTGCTGCTCGCCACCCTCGCCGCGATCTGCGTCGAGCGCGGCTACCGGCGGCTGGAGTGGTGGATGATCAACCTCGGCAGGCGCGGCCGCTCGGCGCCGGCCGGCTCCGGCGACGCGGCGGCGGCGTCCGCCGGGCGGCTGACCGTCGTCCGGTGCGCGCCGGCCCGGACCGTGCCTGCCCCGACCGCGTCTGCCCAGCCGTGGGCCGCGTCAGCCCAGCCGTGGGCCGGGTCGTCGGCGGGGCCGGCCGATTCGTCCGGAGCCGGCCGATCGGCGCCGGCGCCCGGCGGGGTGGCGGGCGTGCCGGGCGGCGAAGGCGTCGCGGCCGGCGGTGTCGGCACCGGTTCGGCGGGTGGGTCGAGCACGTCTTTCACCGGCTTGACCGGCTTGAGTACGGAACCCAGCGACTTGCGCACCGGCTTCAGGGCCCGCCACAGGGGGTCGAGCCCCGGGGGAAGCGGCCTGGTGACCGGGGCGAGCCCCCGGCCCACGCGCCGCCCGTCGTCCCGAGCCGATCCGGGCCGGTGGGCCGGGGCGGCGCGCCGGTCGTGCCGGCGGGTGGCGGCCCCCTGGTCGGGCCGGGGGCGAGACCGCTCGCGCGGTGGGTCGGCGCGCCGGTCGGCCGGACGGGTGGTGTCCCGCTGGTCCGGTCGGGTGTGAAATGGCCCGCGCGCCCGGTCCGCGCGCCCGCTCGGGCCGCGGGCTCGGGGCGGGTCGGCGACGGCCTTGTGGTGCGAGCGGAGCGGCCTCGCCGTGTCGCGGACCGGGCTCAGCACGTTGGTGAGCCGGTCGACGGCGGCGGTGAGCGCAACGGCGGGCGGGCGCTCGGCGGCGTGGGCGACGGCGCCGGTGGCGACCTCGTGGGCGCCCCAGGCCACGGCGACCCCGCCGAGCAGCAGGCCGAGGCGCAGCGTGACCCGGGTCAGCTCTGCGGCCCGTCGAGTCATCCCGGCACCCCTCCGACCTCCGGCCAGCGCCGGCGATCACCGCCCGCACTCTACCGAACGAAGTCGGTCGAACACACCCTGCGGCTGATCGGATTCGGCCGCGTCGCGGATTCGCCAGGCGTGGAAAATCCGGCGGCGGGGTACCACCGGGGGTCATGAGCACGAGCACCGCCGACCGCCCCGACACCGCCGCCGCCGCGCCGCCGGCCGGTGTGGTCGCGGTCGTCGCCCACCGGAAGAAGACCTTCGGCGGCGGCCTCGACGAGCTGCGGGCCAGCCTGGTCGCCGCCGGGGTCGGCCGGCTCCTCTGGTACGAGGTGCCGAAGAGCCGCAAGGCGCCGAAGAAGGTGCGCAGGGCGCTCGACAAGGGCGCCGAGCTGGTCCTGGTCTGGGGTGGCGACGGCATGGTGCAGCGCTGCGCCGACACGCTCGCCGGATCGGACGTGCCGATGGGCATCCTGCCCGCCGGCACCGCGAACCTCTTCGCCACCAACCTCGGCATCCCCGCCGACCTGCCCGAGGCGGTCCGGATCGCCCTGCACGGCCGGCGGCGCGCGCTGGACCTGGGCCGGCTCAACGGGGAGCACTTCGCGGTGATGGCCGGCGCCGGGTTCGACGGCGACCTGATCCGCGACGCCGACCGCAAGCTCAAGGGCAAGCTCGGCCGGATCGCATACGTCTGGACCGGGCTGCGGCACGTCCGCGGCGAGTGCGTACGGACCCGGATCAAGGTCGACGGCGCCGACTGGTTCGACGGCGAGGCGAGCTGCGTGCTCTTCGGCAACGTCGGCACCATCACCGGCGGCATCCCCGCCTTCGACGACGCCCGCCCCGACGACGGCGCGCTGGAGATCGGCGTCTCCACCGCCAGCGGGGCCGTGGACTGGGCCCGCACGCTGGGCCGGATGGCCGCCGGGCGATCCGACGAGTCGCCGTTCGTCCGGATCACCCGGGGGCGGAAGGTGACCGTGCGGTTCGCCGCGCCGAAGACGTACGAGCTGGACGGGGGCGCCCGGGGCACCGCGAGGAAGCTCAAGGTGAAGGTGGTCCCCGGCGCGCTGACCGTCTGCTGCCCCGACCCGTCGGAGTGACCCCGGCCCGCGCCGCCGCCACCCGCACCGGCAGGATGCCGGCATGGACGACGACGTGCGCCGCTACCTCGGCGAGCTGGTCGGGCGTGCCCGTGCGGCGCTCGGCGACGACCTGGTCGGCGCGTACGCGGCCGGCTCGGTGGGGCTGGGCGCGTACCAGCCGGGGCGCAGCGACGTGGACGTGGCCCTGGTGGTCGCCGGGCCGGTCGCCGGTGCGGCGAAGCGGGCGCTGGTGGACCGGCTGCGCCACGAGGCGCTGCCCTGCCCGGCGCGCGGCCTGGAACTGGTGGTCTACCGGCGGGACGTGGCCGGCTCCGGCACCCCCGAGCCGGGCTTCGAGGTCGAACTGAACACCGGCGCCACCATGCCGTTCCGGGCCACCTACGACCCGGCCGACCGGCCCGCCGCCGACGGGCGGTTCTGGTACGCGCTCGACCGCAGCATCCTGCGCCAGTCGGGGCTGGCCCTGCTCGGCCTGCCCGCCGCCGACGTCTTCGCCGACCCCGGGCCGGCGGACCTGCGGCGGCTGCTGGTCGAGGCGCTGCGCTGGTGGCTGGCGCTGCCCATCTTCATCTCCACGCACGGCGCCCGGAAGGGTCTCGCGGACACCGCCCTGCGTACCGCCGACTCGGGT
>NZ_JBEXLR010000194.1:0-3236 GCF_040610095.1 Micromonospora sp. NPDC004540 | reverse complement strand
TGCGACCGCCGGGCTGACCGGGCTCGACCAGCGGCCCGCCCAGCGGGTGCACGTGTGGAAGGATCCGGCGACCGCCCAGCGGGCCGAGGCCGTCGACGGGCCGGCCGCCACCGCCGCCGACGCCGTCGACCTGATCGAGGCCCTGGCCCGCCGCCTCGTGCTCGGCATGGAGACCCTCGGCTGGGACGCCGCCAAGGCCGACGCGGTGGTCGAGGAGGTGGCCGGCGGGCCGGTGCCCGACGCCGCCGAGGTGCTCCGCTTCGCCGCCCGCGAGGTGGTGCCCCGGCTGGACCGGACCACCGACGAGATCGACCGGGTGCTCGGCGCCCTCGCCGGCCGGTTCGTCCCGCCCGGCCCGTCCGGCTCGCCCACCCGCGGGCTGGTCAACGTGCTGCCCACCGGGCGCAACTTCTACTCCGTCGACCCGAAGGCCATCCCCAGCCGCAACGCCTGGGACGTCGGGGTGGCCCTCGCCGACTCGCTGCTGGCCCGGCACCTCGCCGACACCGGGGCGTACCCGCGGTCGGTCGGGCTCACCGTCTGGGGTACCAGCGCCATGCGCACGCAGGGCGACGACATCGCGGAGGTGCTGGCCCTGCTCGGCGTCCGTCCGACGTGGGACGACCGGTCGCGCCGGGTCACCGGCGTCGAGGTGCTGCCGCTGGCCGAGCTGGGCCGCCCCCGGGTCGACGTCACGGTGCGCATCTCCGGCTTCTTCCGGGACGCCTTCCCGCACGTCGTGGCCCTCATCGACGACGCCGTCCGGCAGGTCGCCGCGCTCGACGAGCCGGCCGCGGAGAACTACGTGAAGGCGCACGTCGACGCGGACGTCGCCGAGCACGGCGACCCGCGCCGGGCCACCGCCCGCATCTTCGGCTCCAAACCGGGGGCGTACGGGGCCGGGCTGCTGCCGCTCATCGACGCCCGGAACTGGCGTACCGACGCCGACCTGGCCGAGGTGTACGCCGTCTGGGGCGGCTACGCCTACGGGCCGGGGCTGGACGGACGGGAGGCGCGGGCCGACATGGAACGCTCCTTCGCCCGGATCGCCGTCGCCGTGAAGAACCAGGACACCCGCGAGCACGACATCGTCGACTCCGACGACTACTTCCAGTACCACGGCGGGATGGTGGCCATGGTCCGCCATCTCACCGGCGGCTCCCCGGCCGCGTACGTGGGCGACTCGGCCATGCCGCACGACGTCCGCACCCGGACGCTGGGCGAGGAGACCCGCCGGGTGTTCCGCGCCCGGGTGGTCAACCCGCGCTGGATCGCCGCCATGCGCCGGCACGGCTACAAGGGCGCCTTCGAGCTGGCCGCCACCGTGGACTACCTGTTCGGCTACGACGCCACCGCCGGCGTCGTCGACGACTGGATGTACGAGCGGCTCGCCGAGGCGTACCTCTTCGACCCGGAGACCCGGGAGTTCCTGGAGCGGTCCAACCCGTGGGCGCTGCGCGGCATCGCCGAGCGGCTGCTGGAGGCCGCCGAGCGCGGGCTGTGGGCGGTGCCCGAGCCGGCCACCCTCGACCGCCTGCACGAGACGTACCTGGCCAGCGAGGGCGACCTGGAGGACCGGCAATGACGTCGTACCCGTTCAGCGCGGTGCTGGGGATGGACGAGATGCGTCTCGCCCTGCTGCTCAACGCGGTCAGCCCGGCCGTCGGCGGGGTGCTGGTCCGGGGCGAGAAGGGCACCGCCAAGTCCACCGCCGTGCGCGCCCTCGCCGCGCTGCTGCCACCGGTCGACCGGGTCGCGGCCTGCCGCTTCGCCTGCGATCCGGCCGCGCCCGACCCGGGCTGCCCGGACGGCCCGCATCCCACCGGGTCGGCGGCCGAGCGCCGCCCGGCCCGACTGGTCGAGCTGCCGGTGGGCGCCGCCGAGGACCGGGTGGTCGGCTCGCTCGACCTGGAGAAGGCCCTCGCCGAGGGGGTACGCGCCTACGAGCCCGGCCTGCTCGCCGCCGCCCACCGCGGCGTGCTCTACGTCGACGAGGTCAATCTGCTCCACGACCACCTGGTCGACCTGCTGCTGGACGCCGCCGCGATGGGCCGCTGCCACGTCGAGCGGGAGGGCGTCTCGGTGAGCCACGCCGCCCGGTTCCTGCTGGTCGGCACCATGAACCCGGAGGAGGGGGAGCTGCGCCCGCAGCTGCTCGACCGGTTCGGGCTGACCGTCGAGGTGGCCGCCAGCCGCGACCCCGCCGTCCGCACCGAGGTGGTCCGCCGCCGGCTCGCCGCCGACGCCGACCCGGCCGCCTTTGCCGCCGGCTGGGCCGAGGCGGACGCCGAGGTGGCCCGCCGGGTGGCCGCCGCCCGGCGCCGGCTGCCCCGGGTGGCGCTGCCCGACGCGGCGCTGCGGCAGATCGCCGAGGTCTGCGCCGCGTTCGACGTGGACGGCATGCGCGCCGACATCGTCACCGCCCGCACCGCCGTGGCGCACGCCGCCTGGCAGGGCCGGGACCGGGTGACCGCCGACGACGTCCGGGTCGCCGCCCGGCTGGCCCTGCCGCACCGCCGTCGCCGGGACCCGTTCGACACCCCCGGGCTGGACGAGCAGCGCCTGGACGAGGCGCTGCGCCACGCCCGCGAGCAGCACCCCGACGACGACCCGGACGACGACGACCCGTCCGGCGGCCCCGGCGACGGGCCCGGCCCGGCCGGCGGCCCCGGGCCGGACGACGGCCCCGAGGGCTCGGCCGGCGGGTCGGGCGGCGGCGGGGTGGACCCTGACGGCCCCGGCCGGAAGGGCGGCTCCGGCGGCCGAGACCGGCCCGGCGTGTCCGACGACACCGGCCGCCCCGGGTCTCCGGACGACGGGTGCGGGACCGGCCGGGACGGTCGCTGGCCGGCCAACGGCCGGACCGGCGACGGGACGGGCGACGACCGGTTCAACGACGGCCGGACCGGCGACGGCCGGCCTGGCGACGGCTGGCCTGGCGACGGCTGGCCTGGCGACGACCGCACCGGCCGCGACGTCGCCGGGTCGGACCGGTTCGGTCACCCGGGCGACGACCGGTGCGTCGGCGAGGACGGGAACCGCCCCGACGCCGATCGGTCCGCCGGCGGCGCGTCGGCCGGGAGTGGCGGCCGGCCAGACACCCGCCGGTCCCGAGCCGGCGACCGGCTGGGGGAACCGGGTGGACGAATACGGCCCGGCGATCCGTGCCGCCGGCCGCGACGACGCCAGCCCTGCCACCGTTCGCGCCACCGTCCGGGAGGTCAACCGATGAACGC
>NZ_JBEXLR010000193.1:0-3277 GCF_040610095.1 Micromonospora sp. NPDC004540 | reverse complement strand
CACCCCGGCGGTGACCAGCCGGAGCAGCTCGGGATAGGCGTGCGCGGCCATGCCGTGGCTGCCGCGCAGCTCCAGCTCGTACGCGATCACCAGCTCCATCGGCACCGCCGGGCGGCCCTGGGCGACGGGAAGCAGGCCGACCTGCACGTGCCGGCCGCGCCGCCGCAGGCTCTCGACGGACGCCGCGCAGGTGGCGTGACTGCCCAGCGCGTCGAGGGACAGGTGGGCGCCGCCGCCGGTCGCCTCCCGGACGGCCGCGGCGACCGCGCCGGGTCCGGCGAGCGCGCCGCCGTCCAGGCAGACCGCCGCCCCGCAGCGCCGGGCGAGGTCCAGCGCGCCGGGAGAGATGTCGACCGCCACCACCCGCGCGCCGCAGGCCGCCGCGATCATCACGGCCGACAGGCCCACCCCGCCGCAGCCGTGCACGGCCACCCACTCGCCCGCGGCCACCCGCCCCTGACTCACCACGGCCCGGAACGCCGTGGCGAAGCGGCAGCCGAGCGCCGCCGCGGTGGGGAAGTCCAGCTCGTCGGGGAGCCGGACCAGGTTGACGTCGGCGTGCCGCACCACCACGTACTCGGCGAACGAGCCCCAGTGGGTGAAGCCGGGCTGCGTCTGCCGCTCGCAGACCTGCTGGTCGCCGGCGAGGCAGGCGGGACACTGCCCGCAGGCGCAGACGAAGGGTGCGGTGACCCGGTCGCCGGGCCGCCAGCCGTGGACGCCCGCGCCGACCGCCGCGACCACGCCGGCGAACTCGTGTCCGGGGACGTGCGGTGGGCGGATGTCGGGGTCGTGCCCCTGCCAACCGTGCCAGTCGCTACGGCACAACCCCGTCGCCTCCACCCGGACGACCGCGCCGTCGGGCGGCGCCACCGGGTCCGGCACGTCGCGGATTTCGGGTCGGGCACCGAACTCGTCGAAGATCACCGCACGCATGCCCCGCATCCTGACACGCGCCCGGCCTCGCCCGGCTCCTGCCCTGGTGGGGCAGTCGGCGCGTACCGCCGCTCGCGCGCCCGGCGGATGCCACGATGTGGGCGTGACAGCGCGGGGCTGGTATCTGGTGGGGGCGCCGTGGGACTGCTCCGCGCTCGGCCGGGGCGAGCGGCTCGCGCCGGCCGCGCTGCGTGCGGCCGGGCTGTCCGGTCTCGTCCCCGACGACGCCGGGGACGCGCCGATCGTCATCGACGACGACCGGCGGGACGACGCCACCGGCGTGCGCGCGCTGGGGCAGACCAGCCGCGCGGCGCGGGTGCTGGCCGACCGGCTCGACGACGCTTCCGGCAGCCGGCCCGGCCGCCGGCCGCTGGTGGTCGGCGGTGACTGCAGCCTGCTGCTCGGTGTCCTGCCCTGGCTGCGGCGGAGCCGCGGCCGGGTGGGGCTCTGCTTCGTCGACGGCCACCCCGACTTCCTCGACGGCCCCTCCTCGCCGACGGGGGAGACGGCCGACATGGACCTGGCCCTCCTCACGGGCTCCGGCCCCGAGCAGCTCACCTCGCCGGCCGGCGTGACCGCGCCGCTCGTCGCGCCCGCCGACGTGGTGCTGGTCGGCCACCGTACCCGGGACCTCGACCCGGAGGCCGCCGCCGAGGTGGCCCGGCTGCCCGGCAGCATTCGGCGCATCGACGCCCCGGCGGTGGTCGACGCCCCGCGGCACTGCGGCGAGCGCGCCGCCGCGCTGCTCGCCGACGTCGACGGTGGCGTCTGGCTGCACGTCGACTGTGCTCGCCCGGCACGCCGGTGCGCTCGCCGTAGCCCCGGTAGTCCGGGAACGCCCAGGTGAAGCGCTCGACGTCGATCAGCTCCGGCAGCCAGCCCCAGCCCCGCGCCGACCCGAACCACCCGTGCAGGGCCAGCACCCGGTGCGGCCCGTGACCGACGGTGCGGTGGCTGATCGTCATGTCGGAGTCCCTTCCGCCCATGCGATGTGGCGACAGTGAACGACCTGACGACCGCGGGGGAACACCGGCGTCGGATAGGCGACGCTGTGACCCGTGCCCGAGGTGACCGCCCGCCCGTGCAGGGTGGACGGTCACCTCGGACGGAGATCAGACCAGGCCGCCCATGGCCGGGTCGCTGATGCTGGGCTTGCCGTTCTCGACGTGACCGGCGTACCGGGCCGCGAAGGCGGCGTCGGCGGAGACCGTGACGGTCAGGTCGTACCAGCCGTGCGCCCGCGACAGCGACCACGACGGGGACGTTGTCTCGCCCGGCTTGAGCGACAGCCTGGTCCGCCGCGACGAGTAGCGGTCGGCGACGGTCACCTCGACCCGCTTCGCACCCCGGTTCACGAGGGTCAGGCCGACCTCGTGGTCGCGCTCGTCGTACCGGGCCCGGACGTCAACCCCGGCGCCGGCACCGCCCGTGAAGCGGCGGAAGAAGCCGTTGGGGCCGTGCACCTCGAGGTCGTACCCGGCGGTGGCGTCCCAGGTGTCGCTGACCTCCCGGCCCGGCTCCACCGTGTAGGTGCGGGGCGGCTGGGCCGGGTCGGCCGAGCGGACCTGGAAGACGCCGGTGGCGCCCCCGGAGTTGCGGAAGTCGAGGTGGAACGACGTGCCGGCGGCCCGCCCGTCCACGTGCAGGGTGTACGGGATGGCCCGCGCGGGCCGTACCCCGCGCTCCTGGCCGGGCAGGCGCGGGTCGGCCGGCGGCACCGGCGCCTCGTCGGGCTGGCGGGTGAGGTCGACCGGCTTGAGATCGGCGGTGTCCGGCAGCTTCACCCGCGGCGAGGCGTTCGGCGTCCGGAAGTCGAACGCGGTGGTCAGGTCGCCGACCACCGCCCGCCGCCACGGGGTGATGTTGGACTCGACCAGGTCGGGGTTGCCCTTGGCGAACCGGGCCTCCAGGAAGCGGATCAGCGACGTGTGGTCGAACACCTGCGAGTTGACCCAGCCGCCCCGGGTCCATGGCGAGACGACGATCATCGGCACCCGGATGCCGAGGCCGTACGGACCGGCGGCGCGCCGCCCGTCGCCGGGGAAGATCTCGTTGGTGGTCGGCACGGTGGACAGACCCTCGGCCCGGCTCTGCGGCGGCGTCGGCGGCACGAGGTGGTCGAAGAAGCCGCCCTCCTCGTCGTAGGTGATGAACAGGGCCATCCGGCTCCACACCTCGGGATGGCTGGCCAGGATGTCGACGACCTGCGACATGTACCAGGCGCCGTAGTCGGGACCCCAGTTCGGGTGCTCGCTGTAGGCCTCCGGCGCGACGATCCAGGACACCTGCGGCAGCGTCCCGTTCGCCACGTCCCGCCGGAAGTCGGCCAGCAGCGCCTCGG
>NZ_JBEXLR010000192.1:0-3418 GCF_040610095.1 Micromonospora sp. NPDC004540 | reverse complement strand
TGTTCGGGTGCTTACCGGTGAACTGCTCGGCGAGCGGACCGTACGCGGTCACCACGTCGGCGCCGGTGTGGCCGCTGGTCGTCCAGTCCAGGTTGCCGGTCCCTCGCTGTCGTTCGGGGTGAGGTCGACCGGCGGGTGGCCGTCCACGACCAGCCGGTAGGCGTCCCGCGCGGCCAGGTCGACGGGCACGGCGAACTCGCAGTAGGTCGGCACGCGCGTCACCTCCAGATCCTCGGCGAAGGTCGCCACCGACCGGCCCGGGGCGAGCGCGCCCTCGGCGAGCGTCCGGCCGGCGCTGTCGACCACCTGGAACGGCGCCCGGTTGTGGAAGTGGGTGTAGGGGCCGGTTCCGGCGCACTCGACGCCGGCCGGCCGGATGTTGATGTCCCGGACGAGCACCCGGACGGTCATGGCCGACCGGGCCTCCTCGGCGTCACCGCACGCGCTGAGCGCGCCGGTGAGCAGCGACGGCAGCAGCAGCGCTGGCAGCAGGCGGCGCATCTGTCCTCCTGGTCGTCGGGGTGGCGCCCGGGGCGGCGCGGCACGCGGTCCGCACCGCCCCGGGCGCGGGTCAGCCGAGCAGCGCCCGGGGTCGTTCGACCCGGCACTGGCTGGTCACGGTCTTGCTCGGGTCGCTCTCCGAGGTGGCGGTGAGCGTCACCAGGGTGGTCGCGCTCGCGCCGGAGCCGGCCCCGACCGAGACGGCGACCGGGGTGCTGGCCCCGAACTCGGCCGTGGCCAGCTCGTTCGGCAGCTCCACCCGCCAGTCCTGGCCGCCGACGGTGGCCGAGAGCCGGTAGACGTCGGACTTCAGATGCGCGCCGGCGTCCTCCGGGTGCGGCTGCCCGTCGGCCACGTACGTCCCGGTGTTGGTCAGGTCGAACGTGCAGGTCGCGCCCTTGCCGGTGGGCTCACCCCGGGTCACCAGGTGGCCCTTCGAGAGAGCCACCCCGTGCGCGCTCGGCCCGGCACCGTCCAGCGACCGGACGGCCACCGTGTACGACAGCACGCCGTCGCCGTCCCGCCGCAGGTTGAGCACGTAGAAGTGCAGCCGGTTGGCCTCGTCCACGTACTCGTACTCGCTGCCGGAGTTGGCCCCGGCGTGGAACAGCGCGTCGGACAGCTGCCGGTAGTCCCCCATGGTGATCTTCTGCGGGGTGCCGTTCGGCTGGTAGAAGTCGATCATGTCGATGTCCTGCGGGTTGGCGTCGACCACCCACACGAACGGCGCGCTGTCGGCGTTCTTGGTCTTGCTGATGAGCACGCCGTTGTCCGGGGTGAACGAGTCCGCGCCCATCCGGTCGACGACCTCGACGGTGTAGTTGTTGTACCGGCCGCCGTCGCAGAGCGGGTCGGTCGTGACGCTGCACGCCGGCGAGCGGTCGGTGTTCATCGCGATGTTGAGGCCGGTGAGCCCGCCGGGTCCGGCGTCCACGGCACGGGCGGTGACGTCGGCGACCACCATCCCGGAGGTGGCCAGCCCCTCCCGGGAGAGCCGCAGCACGTGCTCCTCACCGAGCAGGCCGATCTTCAGCTTGTCCCGCAGCGTGTGCAGCGACCCCATCGAGCCGCCGTTGACCGGCGGGATCTGCCAGCGGGTGTGCGGCCCGCCGGGCCCGTTGAACGACCCGCGCGACATCATGCTCCAGATGCCGGTGTACGCCCGGCGCAGCGGCGTGCCGTACGGGTTGTTGTAGTTGTCGCCGATGCTCAGCAGGTGGCTCAGCTCGTGGGCGTACACGCCCATCCCGGAGCTCTCCGCCTGGGTGGAGGACCCGCCGCCGGCGTTCGGCCAGATGGTGGCGGCCGCCTTCCACGAGGTCCACTCGACGTACCGGGTCTTCGCGTAGTTGGGCAGGGCGGGGTCGGGCGGGCCCCACGCGTCCGGCACGTCCTCCTTGGTCTGGAACATCATCTGGCCGAACTCCTGCCAGGTGGACGACTCGTCCTGGCCGGCCGAGAGGATGAAGACCAGCTCGAAGCTGTCGGCCACCGCGTCGCCGACCGCCGCGCGCCAGGCGCCCAGCCCGTCGGTGCGGATGTTCTTCGCGCACGCCGCACCGGCCGGGCAGGCGCCGGGGTTGAAGCCGTTGTCGATGCCGTACTGGTAGGACTTCGACGGCATCTCGTACGGGCCGAAACCGCTGAGGTCCACGCCGTACCGGCCGTTGGAGTCCTGCATCCAGTACTCGTGCAGGGTGTGCCCCCGGTTGAGGTCGCCCGGCTTGTTGAGGAAGTCGGTGTAGAACTTCGCGACCTGGTTGCGGGGCACGTTCGCGGCGGTCGCCTGCGGGTTGCCGAAGACCGTCGAGCCGGCGGGCTGGGTGATGACGAACGGCTGGTCCACGTAGTCCAGCGTGACCAGGGCGATCTTGAAGTTGCGGACCGAGCCGCGCACGGCCGGGTCGGCCCAGTTCCGGTTCGGCACCTGCCGGTAGTCGTCCCAGGTCATCGTGTCGGGGTTCTGCCAGCGCTGAGGGTCGAGCGGCTGGAACGGGGCTGGCCCGTCCGGCGGGTCACCCGGTGCGGCGGAGGCCGGCCCGGCGGAGCCGGTCGCGACCAGGACGGTCGCGACGGCAGCGGCCAGAACCGAGCGCCACACCGCACGCCTGGTGGGCAGAAGGCGCATCGAGTCACCTCTCAGGTCGAGGGCTGGAGGGGGGCGGGGCGATCAGGGGCGCTCGCCGTCCCGCATGATCACGCCCGATCCCGACCCTAGGAGCCGGCCGGCGCGGCGGTCACCGTGCAGATGTCGGCAGGTGGATCGGCGACTTTCGACACGTGCAGGAGGTCACGCGGTGGGCACCGGCCCGGCGGCGGCCCGCTCGGCCCGCCGCAGGTCCCGGCACAGCCGCTCCTCCAGCTCCGGCGGCAGCGCGCCGCGGGGCGGGCGGCACGGGCCGCCGTACCGGCCGGCCAGCCCCATGGCCAGCTTCACCGCCTGCACCCCCTCGGTCCGGGCGCCCCAGCCCAGCAGCGGGTGCAGTTGGGCGTAGAGCGGCAGCGCCGCGGCCAGGTCGCGGGCGGCGCAGAGCCGGTGCAGACGCAGGCAGAGCCGGGGCAGGACGTTGGGGCAGCGCGCCAGCCACCCGGCCGCGCCGCACACGGTCAGCTCCAACAGCACGTCGTCGGCGCCGGCCAGCACGTCGAGGTGGGGGCAGAGGTCGCGGACCCGGTGCAGCCGGCGCACGTCGTCCTCCCGCACCGCTACCACGCCGTCGGTCTCCGCGATGCGGGCGAGCAGGTCCGGTGCCAGGTCCACGCCGGACTCGGCCGGATCCCGGCACACCACCACCGGCAGCCCGACGGCGGCCACCTCGCGGTAGTGGGCGACCATCAGCGGGCCGCTGAGCAGCAGCAGGTCACCGGCGTGCAGCACCCCGGCCAGCCGACGGCCGAACTCGTGGGTGTCGTCGAC
>NZ_JBEXLR010000191.1:0-3452 GCF_040610095.1 Micromonospora sp. NPDC004540 | reverse complement strand
GGAGTCCTTCCAGCACTGGTTCTCCAGCCCGTTCTCTTGGTTGCGGCGTTGGTACCAGACGTAGCCGTCACCCATGATGTCGCCGTACTCGTCGATCCAGTGCAGCGCGGCTCTGGCGGACCGCTCGAGCAGCCGCACCGTGGCGGCGTCTCCGGTCCACCGCTCGTACTCGTCCAGCAAGATCACGTAGAGCGGCGTCGAGTCGGCGCTGCCGTAGTACGGCGAGTGGGGCTGCTCCTCGAAGCCGGTCGTCTCCCCGTACCGCAGTTCGTGCGGCATCTTCCCCGGCTCCTCCTCGCGGAAGTTGTCGAGGACGACGCCCTGCAGCAGCGCCAGCAGGCGCAGCGTGGTGACCGCCAGTTCCGGCGCGAACGGCAGCGCCTGCAGGCTGGTGAAGACGCTGTCCCGGCCGAAGATGGCCATGAACCACGGCAGGCCGGCGGCGGGCAGGGCATGTCCGCCGCCGGTCAGCGGCATGAAACGCAGCGCGGCGAGATCCGCCAGGCTGCGCCGGTAGGTCATCGCCAACGTCGGGGAGTCGCACGTCAGACGGGGGGCGCCCGCGAGCCAACGGTCCAGGTCCTGCCGCATCCGTCCGCGGTCCCGACCGGACGAGCCCTGCAGACTCTCCCGCAGATCACGTCCGTCCGCGCCCAGGGTCCGCACGTGGATGTCGGTGACCCACTCGCCATGTGGTTCGAGGCGGACGTCGTACGTCAACCCCTGCTCGTCGATGTGCGCCGGCTCGGTGGAGGAGACCACTGTCTCCCGATGGAACGTCTCCCGCCGATAGCCGAGCCGCAGGCACCCGTCCTCGATCCGGGCGTAGCGCCTGCCCCGCTTGCTACGCACGTCCTTGATCTCGAAAAGGTCGGCGAAGTCGCTCTCGATGTCGATCCGGATCCGCAGGTCGACCGGCCCCGGTTCGTGGTTGATCACGGTCAGCCGCTCGTTGAAGCTCTCGCCGATCGAACGCTCGCGAACGGCCGACACGTTGATGTCCACCAGCGGAGTCGGGACGGTCGGGACGACGAAGAACCGGCTCTCGAAGTAGTCGACCTCCTCAACGGTGAGCGCGTTGACCCGTTGACCGTTGATGGACAGGATCCATTTCGACAGGAACCGGGTGTCGAACGAGAAGAAGCCGGTCGGGATGGCCGGCGACGCGTCGATGTCGCCGGTCTCCTCACTGACCACGAACGTGTTGCCGTCCAGCAGTCGCACGAGTCCGTCGCTCATGCCGGTCGGCTCTCCCGGCGGGCGAACTCCCGTGGATGGTGCGCGCCGGGTGGCCCCGGCATCACCCGCTGGAGGAAACGGGCAAGCCGCACGTCACCTTCGGCCCTGAGTTCGTTACGCACCCACGCCGCATAGATGTGCGACCTGCCGGTGACGATCCGGTCGAAGACCGCCCTGCTGCCCCTGATCACGCAGTCGGCCCCGCTCTCCTCCCGCGAGACGTGGACATCGCCGCGTCTGATCATCAGGAACCAGTGGTCGACCCCGTGGTCGTGTTCGAGGTCGAACCGGATGCTGCCGACGGCGTCCTCGAGGAGAGGTTCGTGGCCCCGCCGGTCGAGCGCGTCGAAGAAGTTCGCGGTGGGATTCGACATGAGCCTCCTCCGGTAGGTCCCCGAGCCCGGACGAGCAGCCACCATCACCGTGACCGGTGCGGGCGTACCGCCGC
This sequence comes from Micromonospora sp. NPDC004540, assembly GCF_040610095.1. Classification (NCBI taxonomy): domain Bacteria; kingdom Bacillati; phylum Actinomycetota; class Actinomycetes; order Micromonosporales; family Micromonosporaceae; genus Micromonospora; species Micromonospora sp. NPDC004540. The sequence continues at coordinate 1,765 of NZ_JBEXLR010000191.1, read as the reverse complement.
ATCACCCGCACCGGGTGAAGTGTCGGCGCCGTTGCGTGAGCGGCCGACGATCTCATCCGATCCGGGGGAGGTCAGGGCACCCCAACCTCAGCGATGCTGCCTCTGATCGCGATTCTTCTGCGGGGGTGGTGGTGCCGATGTCGGAGACGACGCGGAGATTCTTCGACGCGCTCGAACGACACGGCCACGAACGCGTGCTGAAGAAGACCGACGGCACCATCCGGTTCGACCTGGAACACGGCGAGGAGATCGACCACTGGTTCGTGGAGATCCGCGGGGGTGCCGTCCACGTGTCACAACGGGACGCCGACGCCGACGCCGACGCCGTCATCCGTGCCGACAGTGCCTTCTTCGACCGCATGGTCCGTGGCGAGGCCAAACCGCTCCCGGCGTGGCTGAGGAACGAGATAACGAGCGAGGGAAAGTTCCGGTTCATCGTTCTGCTGGAGCGGCTGTTCGCACCCCCGCCCGGGGCGCGACATCCGCGGGACGTCGTCAGTGACCGTGGGGGACGCGGATGAAGACGGACCTCATCAGGATCCTCGACGGCAACATCTTCGTGCTGAGTGACGGCAGTGGCGACCTGGAAGCGAAGCCCACCGTGCCGTGCGGGTTCTACTCGTTCGACACCCGGTTCCTGTCCGTGTGGCGGCTGACCCTCAACGGGGAACGGCTGAGCCCGCTCGCCCGGGACGACCCGTCCTACTTCGAGGTGCGGTTCTTCCTGGTGCCCGGCGCACCCACCCACTACGTCGACGCGAAGGTGTCGGTGATCCGGGAGCGGTCGGTGGCCGGTAGCTTCAAGGAGCAGTTGACCGTGCTCAACCACTCCGGCGGACCGGCCGAATTCACCGTCCGCGTGGAGGCGGACTCCGACTTCATGCCGCTGATCGTGGTGGGACAGGGGCGTACGCCGAAGGGCCGGCTGTACCGGTGCGTCGAGAACGGGCGGCTGCATCTCGGCTACCAGCGGGAGGCGTTCCGCCGGGAGACGGTCATCTCCACCACCGCGCCGGCGCAGGTCGACGAACGGGGGCTGACATACCAGATCCGGATCGAACCGCACGGCCAGTGGACCACGACGCTGCACGTCCGAGGCCTGGTGCTGCGCCCGGACGGTGAGGACGTCCGGGAGCATGTCCATCCCGGCCGCCGCCGGCGGGACAAGGCCCGGCTCGAGTGGGACCTCCAGCAGTGGCTCGGCGCGGCTCCACAGCTGATCTGCGACTGGGAGCCACTGGAGCGGACGTACCGGCAGTGCCTGGTCGACATCGCCGCGCTGGAGTACTCGCCGCTGACGCTACCGGCCGAGGCGCTGCCCGCGGCGGGTCTGCCGTGGAGCGCGACCCTCGCCGGCCGGGAACCCATCTTCACCAGCCTGCAGGCGTTGCCGTTCGCACCGGACCTCGCCCTTGCCACCCTGCGCATGCTCGGCATCGACCAGGGCGCGGTGCTCGACGACTTCCGGGATGAGGAGCCCGGCAAGATCCTGAGGGAGTTCCGCTACGGGGAACTGGTCGCGTTCGAGGAACGCCCGCAGGCCCCCTACTACGGTGCCGCCGACACCACCCCGCTCTACGTGATCCTGCTCGACGAGTACGAGCGGTGGACCGGAGACGCCGCCACCGTGCGGGAGTTCGAGGACGAGGCGCGGGCGGCCCTGCACTGGATCGACGAGTACGGCGACATCATGGGTGACGGCTACGTCTGGTACCAACGCCGCAACGAAGTGAACGGGTTGGAGAACCAGTGCTGGAAGGAATCG
>NZ_JBEXLR010000190.1:0-3660 GCF_040610095.1 Micromonospora sp. NPDC004540 | reverse complement strand
CCGCCGCCCGCCACCGCCCCCGGATCGAAGTTTTTCATCGCCTTGTCGCGCTCCAGGGTCGGCCCGGTCGGCACCAGCGCCAGCAGGGACGCGGGCACGGCGAGCGGAGTCACCTCGCCGTAGCCGAGGGCGCTCTTCGCGTCGCCGGAGGCGGTGCCGAGCGGGTAGCGGACCCCCTGCGCGGTGATCAGGTAGACCGTCGAGCCGGCCGCGGGCTTGCCGCTCTCCCCGGCGGTGGCCTGCACCAGCACGCCCTTGCCGCCGGGCAGCAGCACGCTCTCGGCGGTCCGGACGGCGTCCCGGCCGCTCTGCCGCGCGGGCACCCCGGTCGCCGCGGTCAGCTCGGCCGGCGGCTGGTCGAAGACCTCCAGGGTGGTGGTCGGCTGGCCGGCCGGTCCGGAGCGGTACGTGGCGCAGAGCACCGTCCGCCCGGCGCGGACCTCGTGCAGGGTGGGCAGCCGGACGGGCAGGCCCTCGGCCTCCAGCCGCTGGTCGGTGAGGAGCTGGCCGGCCTGATCCGGCGTGATGTCGGTGACCTGGCCCCCGCCGCCGAGCAGCAGCAGCGCGGTGACCTCCCCGATCGCCACCAGCCCCTGCTTGGCCAGCACGTAGTACTGCCCGGCGGCCCGGTAGACCTGACCGACCCGGGCCGGGCGGTCGCCCACGGTCAGTCCGCTCGGGTCGCCCTCCCCGTCGATGGTCGGCTTGCGCAGCGCCGGACCGACCGGCACCGCGTTGAGCAGTTGCTGCCCGACCGTGAGGGTGGCCGCGCCGGCCATCTTCAACGCCACGAGCGCCTGCTCGTCGCCGACCACCTGGAGCCGGGCGCCGCCGGTGAGCAGGTAGCGCGCGTCGTTCGTCTTCACCAGGACCGCCCGGTCGGTGAGCGGGGTGCCGCCGGCCAGCGGCCGGTCGATCACCAGGCGGGTGGTGGAGCGCTGCGGGTCGTTCGGGTCGGGCACGTCGCACACCGACCAGGGGAGGCCCACCAGCGACTTCCTGTCCGGCACGTCGTCCGGGGCGCCCACGATGCCGACCGCCTGGCCGCGTGGCCGGTCCTTGATCGAGGCCTGGGACATGGTGCGGACCGGCGCGGCGGCGTCGTCGAGGATGAGCCGGGCCGAGGCGTAGTTGAGCGTCGGGTGCAGCACCTTGTCGTCGGCGAAGACGTAGGTGGCGCCGGTCTCCCGCTCGATCACCAGCGTGTTCGGCTCCAGCGGGGCGGAGTTGCTGGTGAACTGCCCGTACGCGCCCGCGCCGCCGAGCACGACGGCGGCGGCGATGACGCTGCCGAACACCGCCATGCCGAGGCGCCGCATCGGCAGGTCGTTGGTCTCCGGGTCGCCGGAGAGCAGCGCCGAGACGATCCGGCGGGTGACGAAGCGGTACGCCTGCACCTGATCGCGGCGGGTCCGCATGACTAACCTCCGGCAGGGGTGGGTCCGCGACGATCAGGTCCGAACTACGCCGCGGGCTTCCCTACGATAAGGGGCCGTCGACGGTTCACCGGGACCCCGCCCGCCCCCCGGCGACGCACCGCACCGGCGGATGCCCAGGATGTCCAGAAGGGACGCTCACCGATGACCCAGGTCCAGGCGCCACCCGGTCGTACGGCCACCGCCCCCGCCGTGCCGGCGGACCGACCGGTCACCCCGGCCGACAAGCGCCGGCGCGGCCGGCTCGGCCCGGTGGTCGTCGGCCAGCTCGTGGTGCTGGAGTGCGCCGCGCTCGCCGTCTGGTTCGCCACCGGCGGCCCGTCCTGGCTGCTCGCCACCGTCGCCGGGCTGGCCCTGCTGGCCGTGGTGGCCGCCTTCGCCCGCCGCGGCGGCCGCTGGTGGTACGAGGACCTGATGCTCCGCCGCCGGCTGCGCCGCCGCCGGAGCCGGGCCCGGGGCGCCGCGCCGGCCGGCGACCCGCGGCTGGCCGCGCTCGCCCCGGAGCTGTCCGTCGTCGAGCTGACCGAGCGCGGCACCCGGCTCGGCATCGGCCAGGACGACCGGGGCTGGTTCGCCGCGGTCGCGCTGACCGGCCGGCCCGGCACGCCGGCCGGATCGATCGAGGCGGCGGTGGTGGACCGGGCGCTCGCGGTGCTCGCCGACTTCACCGGGCCGGTCACCCAGACGCAGGTGGTCTCGCACACCCTGGTCTGGTACCCGGCGCCCGGCGCGCCCCCGGCGGCGCACCGCACGGTCTGGGTGGCGCTGCGGCTGTCGGTCGCCGACGCCCGCGCCGAGACCGTGAGCCGGGGCGGTGGCATGCGCGGCGTGCACCGCACGGTCGCGGCCGGCATCGGCCGGCTCGGCAAGGTGCTCAACGCCGCCGGCCTCGGCCACCGGGTGCTCGGCCGGGACGAGCTGCACGCGGCGGTGGTCTCCGGCGCCGGGCTGGACCTCGCCCCGGAGTCCCCGGTGGAGAGCTGGACCAGCCTGCGCGGCGGTGGCTGGACGCAGCGCTGCCTGGCGCTGCGGGTCCGCCCCAACGGCTCGCTGGGCGCGCTGGTGGACGCGGTGACCGCCACCTCCGCCCCCTCGCACACGGTCGCGGCGGTGGTGCTCCCGAGCGGCCGGCAGGTCCCGCCGTTGCTGCGGGTGGCGGCCATGGACGGCCACGCCGAGGCTCTGGTAAAGGTGGTCCGGGACGTGGCCCGCCGCTCCGGCGTGCCGGCCCGCCCGCTGGACGGCCAGCACGGCCCGGGCGTCTACGCCACCGCGCCGGTGGGCAGCGCGATGGGCACGGTCACGGTCGAAGGTTGACGATCCAGCCGTAGAGGCCGCAGACCCAGACGGCCAGCGGCACCAGGGCGACGATCAGCAGGATCTCGACGATGTCCAGGGTGCGGCCCCAGACCGGCGAGATCCGCTTGCCCGCCACGGTGAGCCCGTAGATCAGGCTGATCACGGTCAGCACCAGCAGGCCGCCCAGGATCAGCCCGAGCCGGACCGGGAGCGAGCCGGCGCCGAAGGTGGCCGCGGCGGCCAGCCCGAGGCCGAGGGTGCCGGCGAGGAGCACCGGGGTGCGCTGGCCGCGGCCGAGGAACGGGCGGGCCCGCAGGAGCGCCAGCAGGGCCAGCACCAGGCAGAGCAGCACCGCCGGCAGCCGGCCGTTGTCGGCGAGCACCAGCTCGCCGCCGAGCACCAGCACCGAGACCGTCCAGAGCAGACCGGTGAGGAAGGCGTCGGCCCGCTCGCTGTTGCGCAGCACCTGCGGGCCGTCCACCGACTCGGTGTCGCTCTTCAGGTCGTCCGGGCCGGTCGGGATCGACGGCACCGGCAGCCGGGCCAGCCGGTAGGAGATCATCGGCAGCGCCGGCAGGGCGCCGAACGCGACCGTCGCCACCACCGCCGCGGCGGCCGCCGCGCCGATGCCGAAGGCCAGGCAGAGCGCCGCGCCGAAGCCGACCGCCACGCCCACCCCGACCGCGCCGAGGAAGAGCGGCAGCCGGTCGCCGACGGCCAGCGCGGCGACCGCGCCGAAGAGCACCACCGCGGTCGCGGCGAGCAGCACGTGCGGGCTGGCCAGCTCGCCGAGCTTCCGGTCCCCGGCGAGGACCAGCAGGCCGCCGATCGCGGCGTAGCCGAGGCCGCCCATGGCGAGCACCGCCCCGGTCCGGCTGTCGCCGGCCGCCCGGGAGAGCACCGCGGCGCTCACCAGCAGCGCGAC
>NZ_JBEXLR010000189.1:0-3667 GCF_040610095.1 Micromonospora sp. NPDC004540 | reverse complement strand
ATGGCGGTGAGGGCGGAGGTCTCGGCGTGCAGGGCGATGGCGGAGAGGGGTTCGCGGTCGTCGCGGAGTTTGCCGACGAGTTCGGCGGTGAGGTGCTGGGCCTCGGCGGCGCTGCCGCCGTTGCCGGCCACCAGCAACCGGCCGCCGGTCGCCAGCCGGTGCGCCAGCTCCCCACCCCAGCGGGCCAGCAGCTGCTCCGCGTCGCGCAGCGGCAGCAGCGCGGCGGCCAGCCGGGTGAGGTGGTCCTCCAGCACCGTCCCCCCGACGGCCGGCGAGGGCGCCGTCATCAGGCGACCACCCGGGTGGGCCGGCGCACGGTGGCCACCTCGGCGTACAGCTCGGCGAGCCGGTCGGCGGTGGTGGACCAGGAGTAGCGGGTGCGGGCCCGCTCCAGGGCCGCGGTGGCGTAGGCGAACCGGCGGATCCGGTCAGCGAGCAGCCTGCGGATCGCCGCGCCGAGGGCCGCCGGGTCGCGGGCCGGCACCAGGTCGCCGGTCCGGCCGTGCACCACGGTGTCGATCAGCCCGCCGACGGCGGTGCCGATCACCGGTACGCCGCACGCCATCGCCTCCAGCGGGGTGAGCCCGAACGGCTCGTACCAGGGGGCGGCGACCAGCACGTCCGCCGACCGGTACCAGCGCCCCATCTCCTCCCGGGGCACCGCACCGATCAGCTTCACCCGGTCGGCGATCCCGCAGGACCGGGCGAGCGCCCGCAACCGGAGCGCGTACGGGTCGGTCTCCAGCAGCCCGGCCGGCGGGCCGCCGACCACCACGCACTCGGCGTCCGGCACCAGCGCGGTGGCCCGGATGACGTCCTGGAAGCCCTTGCGCTCGACCAGCCGCCCGACGGTGAGGATCCGCGGCCGGCCGCCGTCGGAGTCGGCGACCGGGCCGAGCGGGCCGAAGGTGGACAGGTTGACCCCGGACGGCACGACGGTCATCCGCGACCGGGGCACCCCCATCCGGACCAGCTCGGCGACCTCGTCCTGGCACTGGGCGACCACCCGGTCCACCGAGCGGCCCAGCCGGCGCTCGTGGCCGACCCGGCCCGGTGGGCTGGTGTCCTGCGCGCCCTGGTGGCGGCGCTTCACCGTGCCGAGCGCGTGGTAGGTCTGCACCACCGGCACTCCGGTGCGCCGCCCGGCGGCGAGCCCGGCCAGGCCGCTCATCCAGAAATGCGCGTGCACCACCTCCGGCTGCCAGTCGCCGGTGCGCCACCGGTCGGCCAGCCACTCCCCGAAGGCCGGCATGTACGGCAGCAGGTCGTCCTTGGCCACCGGCTCGGCCGGCCCGGCGGGCACGTGCACCACCTCGTACCCGTCCGGGGCGCGGACCGTCACCGGCAGGTCCACCGCGTCGAGCCGGGTGTACACCCGGACGTCGTGACCGGCGGCCGCGAGCGCGGCGGAGAGCTCCGCGACATGCGTGTTCTGGCCGCCGGCGTCCTCGCCGCCGAGGACGGCGAGCGGGCTGGCGTGCTCCGAGATCATCGCGATGCGCATACTTCCTCCTCCAGCAGCCGGTCCCAGTCGGCGAGGAAACGCTCCAGGCCGTAGCGGTTCCGGGCGGCGGTGCGGGCCGCGGCGCCCGCCCGGCGGGCCGCCGCCGGGTCGTCCAGCAGACCTCGGGCGGCCTCGACCAGCACGTCGACCCGGGTGGAGAGGGCACCGGCGGATGGCGGCACCGCCTCCACGGCCTCGGTGGTGGCCAGCGCGACCACCGGCATGCCCATGGTCATCGCCTCGACGAGGCTCAGCCCGAGCGAGGTCCACCGGCACAGGTGCAGGTACGCCCGCCGCTTCGCCAGCTCGGCGTGCATGGCGTGCTGCGGCACGTCGTCGTGGCTGGTCAGCCGGTCCGGGGGCAGGCCCAGGTGCTCGGCGAGCCCGGCCACCTTCATGCCGTAGACGTCCAGCGGGGCGAGTTCGGCGAAGCGGGCCAGCAGGTCGGTGCCGGTGACCCGCCAGCGGCGGACCGGCTCGTTGATGACCACGGCGAGCCGGTCCAGCTCGCCGGTCCACTCGACGGCCGGAGCGACCACCCCGTGCTCGACCACCGTGCTGCGGGTGCCGCCGTTGTCCCAGAACAGCTCGTTGAAGTGGGTCACGTGGGTGAGCAGCAGGTCGTCCCGGTCGGCCATCGGGTGCCGGTTGTTCGGCACGTCGCCCTTCGGTGTGTTGTGCTCGACGTAGATCGCCGGCACGTCCCGGCCGACCCGCCGGCCCAGCCACTCGCAGGCCAGGTCGAACTCCTCGGGTCGCTGGAGCAGCACGACGTCCACGTCGGCCCGGCGCAGCTCCTGCGGGGTCACCTCGACGGCGCTGTCCGGCCACGGGTAGGTCCGCGCCCGGCCCAGCCCGTACGCGCCCCGGTCCGGGGTGACCGGCACCAGGTAACGGTGCTTGCCGTGCACGAACGACGTGGTCCAGGACCCGTGCACGTGCCACACCAGGACATTCATCCGACCACCCCGCCGCGGGCGGTGACCAGCGGCTCGGGGGCGTCGGCCGGCACCCCGAGCAGCCGCAGCGCCTCCAGCACCCGGCCCGGCTCGACGGCGGACAGGCAGGGGTGGCCGGGGACCGGGCAGCGCATGGCCCGGGTGTCCCGGCAGGCCGCCCCGGCGTCGCCGAGCCGCACGGTGGGCACCCGGTAGGGCCCCCACTGTCCGAACGGGACGGTCGGGGCGAAGAGGCTCACCACCGGCACGCCGAGCGCCGCCGCCAGGTGCGCCGGCCCGGTGTTGCCGACCACCAGCGCACCGGCCCGGGCGACCACCGCGGCCAACTCGTCGAGGCCGGTACGCCCACCCAGGTCGCGGCCGCCCGCGGCGGCGACCTGGGCGGTCAGCTCCCGCTCGTCGGGCCCGCCGGTGACCACCACCCGGTAACCGGCGGCGCTGAGCACCCGGACGATCCGGGTGGCCAACTCGAACGGGCAGGCCCGGGTCTCGACCGAGGATCCCGGGTGCAGCACCACGTAGCCCGGCTCGCCGGCGGCGGCCGGCGCGGGCGGCAGCCGGTCGGCGCGCAGCCGCAGGCCCGGTTCGTCGCCGGTGGGCAGCGCGAAGCCGGCCGCCGCGGCCAGCGACAACGCCCGCTCGGGCTCGGGCACCCCGACGGGCACCCGGTGCCGCACGTCGAGCAGGGCGCCCGGGTAGTCGTCGCTGATCGCGCTGATCCGCGGCACCCCGGCCATCCGGAGCAGCAGGGCGAGCGGCAACGCCGACTGGTGGAAGGAGGTGAAGACGACCGCCTCGTCCGCGCGGACGGCGGCGAGCCGGTCGACCAGGGTGCGCATCGCGGCCGGGTCGACCGGCGGAGCCGGGGCGTCGATCCAGGGCAGCGGCCACTCGATGATCTCGTCGACGCCGGGCAGCAGCTCCGCCGCGGCCCGGCCACGTGGCCCGCAGAGCAGCACCACCCGTTCCGCCCCGGCCGCCACCGCGCGGATCCCGGGGCCGGTGACCAGCACGTCGCCGGCCGCGTCGCTACGCGCCACCAGAACGGTGCCCCGCCGGGGCGCCGGCTCGGGCGCGGCCACCAGCCGCATCCGGGCGAGGATGGTGCTCACCGCGTCCGGCAGGTCGGCGGCGACGGTCGGCGCGGCGGCCACCTCGGCCGCCCGGGTGGCCGGGGTGGGCACCATGATCCCGGCGGCGCCGG
>NZ_JBEXLR010000188.1:0-3672 GCF_040610095.1 Micromonospora sp. NPDC004540 | reverse complement strand
CGGAACTACAAGCCCTCGCGCGTGAGATGCACGAGGAGCTCGGTGTTCACATTGTGGCGGAGTCCGCTTCACGCTTGGGCGTCTTGCATGCCGGCCGCCGGCCGGCGGGGACGGGCCGGTGCGGCAACCGCAGCCGGGGAGGTGGTCGTGGTCGGTGGGTCAGCCCAGGTGGATCGAGGTGCGGGGCTCGGTGCCGGTGTAGCCGAGCCGGCGGTAGAGCCGGATCGCCCCGACGTTGGCGGTGTAGACGCCGAGCGCCACCTGGCCGTACCGGGCGGACAGGGCGCGGGTCATCCCGGCGGTGAGCGCCGCGCCGAGCCCGCGGCCCCGGCGGTCGGGCGCCACGGTCAGCCCGGCCAGGAAGCCGACGTCCCCCCGACTGCGGTCCGCGCCGCAGGCCACCAGGCGGTCGCCGTCGCGGATGCCGTACCAGTCGACGATGCGCGGGTCGCCCGGACGGGAGGTCGTGCTGGGGAACGCCGCGTCGATGAGCGCGGCCAGCGCGGGGTGGTCGGCCTCGGTGAGACGGACCACCCGCTCCTCCGCCGGCTGCTCGGGCGGCGCGGTGGTGGTCCAGAGGAAGTCCCACTCGTCCAGCCGGGCCACGGTGAGCCGCTCGGCCACCTCCGCCGCGGCCGTCCGGGGCAGGTGCAGCCATTGGCCGGCGCGCAGCGTTCCGTCCGCCACCAGGCCCGCGAAGACGTCCAGCGCCGGCCCGGCCGCCCCGAGCGCGCCGCCGGCCGGCCCCTGGTCCGGCGGGAGCAGCCAGCCGACCGCGCCGTCCCGCCGCCAGCCCCGCGCCTCCCGGTCCCGCCACAGGGCGTGCCGGGCGTACGGGTGGTGGCCGGTGGCGGCGAGCAGGGTGTTCCGCCCCAGCAGGACCTGGTCGGCAGTGATCATGCGGCCAGCCTACGAGAGGAGAATCCGTGACCCCCATCCGCTCCGCACGACCGGTGCGGCTGCCCGGTCCCCGCTGCATCCTGCGTGAACTGGGCGACGCCGACGTCGCGCCGCTGTACGCGCTGATGACCGACCCGCGGGTCTTCGACCGGGTGCTCGACGAGCAGCCGCCCTCGCCCGACGAGCTCCGGGACGCCGTGTCGGCGTGGCGGGCCGAGGCCGACGGGGACCCGCGGCCGGTGTACCGGCTGGCCGCCGTCGACGGGGACCGGCTGGTCGGGATGGGCACCCTGACCGTGGAGAGCCCACCGCACCGGCGCGGGGAGATCGGCTACGTGGTGCACGCCGACCACTGGGGCCGGGGCCTCGGCAGCGAGATCGCCGGCCTGCTGCTGCGGCTGGCGTTCGAGCAGGTGGGCCTGCACCGCGTCGAGGCGACCACCCGGCCCGACCACGTCGCCTCGGTCCGGGTGCTCGAGAAGGCCGGCATGCGGCCGGAGGGGATCAGCCGGGACCACCTACTGGTCCGCGGCTCCTGGTGGGACTCGGTGCGGTACGCGATCCTCGCCACCGACCGCTGACGTCGCCCGCCGCCGGAGAGCCGGCGTTCCACGGTGGAGATTGACGAACAGACCGATTGGGTACATCCGTCGCCGACCTACTGGGACCCCCCACCGGAGGAACGACCATGCTCGCCATTCTCGCGGCCATCGTGTTCGGCTTCGCCCTGTTGATCGACTTCCTGAACACGAACCTCGGCGCGCCCGACCTGTTCAACACCCACACCCTCATGCTCATCGGCTTCCTGCTGCTCTCCCTCTACCTGGCCGGCGTGGGCGCCGGCCCCCGGGGCGGTGGTGGCGGCCGGTGGTACCGGGGCCGGCGTCCGGGTCGCGGCTGACCGGAAACGACCACCCGGGCCGGGCCGGCGGCGCGATTCCAGCGTCGTCGGCCCGGCCCGGTACTGTTCTCGTGATGGAATCCGACGCCCTCTTCACCCTCGGCGCACCCGCCGGAGCGCCCAGCGCCCCCGCGGGTTCCGGCGGCGTCGACGGGTTCACCGCCACCGCGGCGGATTCGCCGCTGCCCGTCCGGATGCGGCCGGCCCGCATCGACGAGCTGGTCGGTCAGGACCACCTGCTCGCCCCGGGCGCCCCGCTGCGCCAGCTGGTCGAGGCGGCGGCCCCGATGTCGGTGATCCTCTGGGGGCCGCCCGGCAGCGGCAAGACCACCATCGCGCACCTGGTGGCCCGGGCCACCGACCGCCGCTTCGTCGCCATGTCCGCGCTGACCGCCGGTGTGAAGGACGTCCGCGCGGTGATCGAGACCGCCCGTCGGCAGCGCCGCGCCGGCGGCCCGCCGACCGTGCTCTTCATCGACGAGGTGCACCGGTTCAGCAAGACCCAGCAGGACTCGCTGCTCGCCGCCGTCGAGGACCGGACGGTCACCCTGCTCGCGGCGACCACCGAGAATCCGTACTTCTCGGTCATCTCACCGCTGCTGTCCCGCTGCGTGCTGCTCACCCTGCAGCCGCTGGACGACGACGCCGTCCGCGGCCTGCTGCGCCGCGCGGTCGCCGACGAGCGCGGGCTGGGCGGCGCGCTCACCCTGGAGACCGACGCCGAGGACCACCTCGTCCGCCTCGCCGGCGGCGACGTCCGCAAGGCGCTTACCGCGCTGGAGGCGGCGGCGGCCACCGCGACCGCGCTCGGCGCCGGCCGGATCGACCTCGCCGTCGCCGAGCAGGCGGTCGACGTGGCGGCCGTCCGCTACGACCGCGACGGCGACGCCCACTACGACGTGACCAGCGCGTTCATCAAGAGCATGCGCGGCTCGGACGTGGACGCCGCGCTGCACTGGCTGGCCCGCATGCTGGTCGCCGGCGAGGACGCCCGGTTCATCGCCCGGCGCATGGTCATCTTTGCCAGCGAGGACGTCGGCATGGCCGACCCCACCGCGCTGACCGTCGCCACCGCCGCCGCCCACGCCGTGGAATACGTCGGCCTGCCCGAGGCCCAGCTCAACCTGGCCCAGGCGGTCATCCACCTGGCCACCGCCCCGAAGTCCAACTCGGCCACCACGGCCATCGGCGCGGCCATCGCCGACGTGCGCGCCGGCCGCGGCGGGGCGGTGCCGCGCGGGCTGCGCGACTCCCACTACGCCGGCGCCCGGGGCCTCGGGCACGGCGCCGGCTACCGCTACCCGCACGACGACCACCGCGGGGTGGTCACCCAGCAGTACGCTCCGGACGACCTCGTCGGGACCGACTACTACCAACCCAGCGGGCACGGCGCGGAGCGGGCGGTGGCCACCCGGCTGCCGCTGCTGCGCCGGATCGTGCGCGGGCTGCCCGCGCCGCCGGCGCGGGCCGAGGCCGCGGTGAACGGCGTCCGCCCGGCGGGCGCCACCGCGCCCGGGCACACGTCACCGGGCGCCGAGCGGGTCGACGGGGCGAACGAGGGCGGCAGCGACGCCGTCGGGGAGGGTCAGCAGTGATGGCGCGTGGTCCGGAGCGACCGGCGGACGGCCCCGACGAGGGGCGCGACCCGCGTGCCAAGGGCCGCCGGTGGGGGCGGGGCAAGGCCGACGCCGAGCCCGAGGCGGCGACCGCCGGCGAGGAGTTCGGCTGGATCGACGACCTGCGGACGGCCAAGCAGCAGCGCAGCGACCTCGGCCCGGACGGCGAGGCGCCCGGCGCCGTGCCGCCGGCGCGGGGCGGTGTGCCGCCCGCCGCGCCGGGGTCCCGGCCGGGTCCGCCCGCGTCCGAGCCGC
>NZ_JBEXLR010000187.1:0-3684 GCF_040610095.1 Micromonospora sp. NPDC004540 | reverse complement strand
CTTCGCCACCGCGGAAGTATCCACGGCCATCGTCGTTTCCGTCATCAGGTGCCGCTCCTTGATCAGGAGTTACACCGTTCTTCTTACAGACCCCGGCGCCGCTGGGCCTCCATCGGGGTCTTGCCCGCGGCCAGTCTGCGCCGGTGGTAGCGGCGTCCTTCGGTGTCACGGCGCAGCTGAACGATGGCCATGCTGTGCAGGGCCGGTTGTCTCACTCTCGGCGGTGACCGGGGGCGACGTCAGCCGAGCAGGATGCGGTGGCCGCCTACTCAACGGAGGTCGCTGTCCGGAAGCGGCATGAGCGGAACCCCAACGTGACGCGCCGACCGCCCTCTTGACGCCTCGCTCGCAAGCCGCCTTCGGCATCCGCCGTAGCGTTCCACGTCGGCCGTTACGTCCTCGCCAGGACCAGAGAGCGAGGGACGCTGCGTGCACCGTAAACCGCTATTCTGCGGCGGTGCAGGCGACGGCGGAGATAGCAGCGGGTACCAGCCGACGGGTGTGGGCACTCGTGTGCGTACAGCTACTCGTTCTTGCGGCTTACACCTACGCGGTAGTCGCCTACCTCATCACTGATGCTGACTACTTCCCCGAGCAGGCACCGCCCGCTTGGTCCTGGCCAGCAGTCGTTGCGGTCGGCGTGGGCTTCATCCCGGCCCTGCTCTGCCTGCTGATGGCATTGCCGTTGTTGGCTTCTGCCGACTTCCGGGCCGAGCAGCCCCGGTGGCGTCTGCTGGCCATGGTCAGTGCCGTCAGCATCGCCATGCTGCTCGTCATGGCAACACCGCCCGGCTGGGAACTGCTCGACTGGTACGTCGGTTAGCACCGCCGCCCGTCCGCGGCTCTGGGCGATCATAGGGTCAGCACTGGTCCTGGTCGTCCTCATCGCGAGGCTTGCTGGCGCCGCTGCTATCACGACGACCCACGCATTACGAGTCGGCTGCCCGGCGCTGGTCCACCACCTGGTCCTCGTGCCCCATGTGGTGTCCCGGTCCGCCGTCGAACGCCGACGATCGCTGGCTTGGCTGCTCGATTGGCTGCTCGGCCTTCAGCCGCACGTGATGCTCATTGAGCACGTCAACCGCCTCTGTCAGGCTGCACCCGAGTTGCTCGCGGATCAGGGCAAGCGCTTGTATGTTGCAGCCGGCCCGGATCAGCTCGTCGAGGTTCTGGCTGGCCACCTCACCAGGATGCCCGATGCCCGTCGCGAACAGGCCGCCGGCCGGCTGACGCCTCGCTTACAAGAGGAAGATGCCCCTGGCGGGGCACCCACGGGTTTGTGAAACTCGATGCGTCGCCCGCCGACGTCGACAGAGCTTGGCACCTGCGAGCCCGTTTACAAGAGTGACGCTGGAACCCGCCCCGGTAGGTACCCCGGGTTGCCGCTGTGAGCGCGTGTCTGAGTTTCTTGATCTTCCGCGGGTTCCGCGGGCGACGCCTTATCGGCTCGGCTCCACCATGGAGGCGTCGTGGAAATCGTCTATCCGCGGGTCGCGGCGATCGACGTGCACAAGAAGCAGATCACGGTGGCGGTCCGGATCCCGGGCGAGCAGGCCGGGCAGCGCCGACAACAGGTACGCAAGTACCCCACCTTCTACCGCGCCTTGCGGGAGATGACCGCCTGGCTGGTCGCCGAGCAGGTCACACACGTCGCGATGGAAGCCACCGGGGTGTATTGGCGGCCCGTCTTCCATGCCCTCTCAGAGGCTGACGGGCTGGAGATACTGCTGTGCAACGCCCACCACGTCAAGAACGTGCCGGGCCGCAAAACCGACGCCTCCGACGCGGTATGGCTGGCCGAACTCTGCGAGGTGGGCCTACTGCGCGGCAGCTTCATCCCACCCGCCGACATCGCCGCGATCCGGGAACTGACCCGCTACCGCAAGAAGCTGATCGAGGAACGCACCCGCGAGACCCAACGGCTGCACAAGGTCCTCGAAGACAGCGGCATCAAGCTCGCCTCCGTCGCCTCCGTCGCGTCCGACGCCACCGGCGTGTCCGGCCGGGCGATGATCGAAGCGCTCATCGCCGGCCAGCGGGATCCGGCGGTCCTGGCCGACCTGGCCAGAGGGGTCCTGCGCAAGAAGATCCCCGATCTCACCCTCGCCCTCGCCGGCCGGTTCGCCGACCACCACGCCCTGCTCTGCCGGCTGCACCTGACCCACATCGACCACCTCAACGACATGATCGGCAAGCTCGACACCCGCATCGACCAGGTCATCACCCCGTTCGCGGCGCAACGGGACCGGCTCAAAACCATCCCAGGCGTGGGTGACCGAGCCGCCCAGACGATCATCTCCGAGATCGGCGTGGACATGACCCGCTTCCCCACCCCAGCCCACCTCGCCTCCTGGGCCGGCCTCTGCCCCGGCAACCACGAATCAGCCGGCAAACGCAGAAAAGGCACCACCCGCCACGGCAACCCCCACCTCGCCACCGTCCTGGTCGAAGCCGCCTGGGCCACCTCCCGCACCCGCACCCGACTCGGCGCCCGCTACCGCCGACTCCACCGACGCTTCGGCAAGACCGGCAGCAAGAAAGCCGCCGTCGCCATCGCCCACACCATCCTCGTCATCGTCTGGCACCTACTCGCCAACGACCAGACCTACACCGACCTCGGCGCCGACTACTACACCCACCGAGACAACCCCGACACCCGCAAACCGGCTGCTACGCCAACTACACGACCTCGGCTACCAAGCGGAACTCACCGCACTCGCGGCATAGCCCACACGCCGTCCATCTAAGTTTCGTCTGAGCTCTGTGCATCGCGTCCGCATACGTCCGGCACCGCTGGTTGGCCTGGTACCGGCTGAGAGCCGATCCGAGGTTAGGGTACTCAGCGCCTGGTCTCGTACCTGGTCAGGAGCACGCCGCCAGGGAACGTCCGGGTTTCCACCAGGGTCAGGTTCACCCAGTTGTCCAGGGCCGCAAAGAACGGCGTGCCGCCACCTATCAGGACCGGATGAGTGACGATCGCGTACTCGTCGATCAGCCCGTCCCTCATGGCCACTGCGGCGAGTGTGGCGCCGCCGATATCCATGGGGCCGCCGTCCTCGGCCTTGAGCCGGGTGATCTCGGTGACCGCGTCGCCGGTGGCCAGGCGGGTGTTCCAGTCGACCGTGCTGGTCGTCGAGGAGAACACCACCTTCGGCATGTCCCGCCAGCGGCGGGCGTACTCGATCTGCGCCGGTGTGGCACCCGGCTGCTGGTCGGCGGTCGGCCAGTGGGAGCTCATCGTCTCCCACAGTTTGCGCCCGTACAGCGCCGTGCCTGTCGCCCTCACCCGGTCGGACCACCACTGGAACAGTTCGTCGCTCGGCACACCCCAGCCGAGGTCGCCGCCGGGCGCGGCGATGTAGCCGTCCAGGCTCAGGTTCATGCCGAAGGTCAGTTTTCGCATGGTGTCAGCCTCCCGTGAGTCGGTACTCGGCGTACAGACCAGCACGGCGCGGAAGAATCATCGGTCAGGCCACACCGAGGGCCGGTTCACCACCACGCCAGGACCCGTAGCGCCAGGACGGCGATACGATCTCCGCACTTATCTCCAGACCAACCGTCAAGCAACACCTGGGACGGATTCGTCAAGCATCTGTGAGGCTCGCGGTGGTGGTCCTGGGTGGACTGCTGCCAGGATCGGTGCCGGTGATCAGGGCTGACTCATCAAGCATCTGGCCGCCTGCG
>NZ_JBEXLR010000186.1:0-3716 GCF_040610095.1 Micromonospora sp. NPDC004540 | reverse complement strand
GTTCTCCCGGTAGGTGCCCTCGCCGGTGACCAGCAGAGTGCCCGAGACCGGGCGGTCGCCGGCCGGCGCGAGGTATTCGACCATGTCGGTGAGGCCGTTCGGGAAGTGGAAGCTCTCCTCGACGGCCTTCTCGCCGGTCTCGTCGCGCAGCCGGTAGGCCACGCCGGGGACCAGGAAGGCGGTGTTGCGCAGCTTGAGCCGCACCGCCTCGGTGTCGAGCGCCGCGCCGGTCTCGAAGTAGCGCGGGTCGTGCCACCACCGGATGGAGGTGCCGGTGCGCTGGCCGCGCTTCATGGCGCCGACGATCTGCAGGCCGGGGCCGGGGGTGAACGGCGCGTCCGGGCCGTCACCGTCGAAGATCCCGGGGACGCCGTGCCGGAACGACATCGAGTGGACCTTGCCGCCGCGGCGGACCGTGACGTCGAACCGCCGGGAGAGCGCGTTGACCGCCGAGGCGCCCACACCGTGCAGGCCGCCGGACGTCTTGTAGCCCGAGCCGCCGAACTTGCCGCCCGCGTGCAGCCGGGTCAGCACCAGCTCCACGCCCGAGATGCCGGACTTGGCGTGCACGTCGGTCGGGATGCCGCGGCCGTCGTCGTCGACGCGCACCGAGCCGTCGGCGTGCAGGATCACGTCGACCTTCTTGGCGTGACCCGCGACACCCTCGTCGGTGGAATTGTCGAGGATCTCGTTGACGAGGTGACCCACGCCACGGCTGTCGGTCGAACCGATGTACATGCCGGGGCGCTTCCGGACGGCATCGAGGCCCTCCAGGTGCGTCAGGTCGTCGGCCCCGTACAGGGTCTCAGGCTGTGCGGTCAACTGGTCGTACTCCCAGGTCTCGGCGGTGTGGTGCCGTTCACCGTGCGATCCCCCACGTCGATCGCCAGGCGCGGCGCGCCGGAGCGAGCCTAGCCCGGCGCTCCGACAGAGCCGTGGCACCCGGTGCGGTGCGGCGCGGTGGGCGGGTGCGCGGAGGCGAGGAGGCGTCCGTGCACGACAACGACATGCCCGGCCGGTGTCTTCCCGAACCGGGTTCGGGGATCGCCCGCCCGGACCTCGATCCATTGGCGGACGTCACGCTGACCCACCCCGACCCGCGAGGCGCCCCCCGACCGGGGACGCCTCGCGGTGGGTCAGGGGCGGACGGCCGTGCCGAGCACGTGCGGCGACGCCGGTGCCGGCAGCCCCGACGGCGGGAAGCGGAACCGGTCCAGCTCGACCACGGTGAAGCCGGCCGCCCGGATCGCCGCCACGGTGTCCCGCGCGGTGTGGCAGCCGGCGCAGCACAGCGGCCAGAGCGTGGCGTCCGCGAGGCGCTGGGCCCGTCGCAGCCCGGGGGTCTCCGCGACGACGTGCTCGTAGAAGCGGAGCTGCCCGCCCGGGCGGAGCGCCCGGCGCGCCTCGCGCAGCGCCACAGCCTGGTCCGGCACCGAGCAGAGCACCAGCGACAGCACCACCGCGTCGGCGCTCCCGTCGGCGACCGGCAGCGCCTCGGCCAGCCCGGCGGCCACGGTCACCGGCACCGGGGCGTCGGGCGCGGCGGCCCGGACGAGGGCGCGCAACCGCGGCTCGGGCTCCACGGCGAGCACCCCGGCCACGGTCGGCGGATAGTGCGGGAGGTTCCGGCCGTTGCCGGCGCCCACCTCGACCACCCGGCCGCGCAGCCCGGCGACCAGGTGGCGCCGGTGCGCGGCCGCGCCGGCCCGGTCCATGGCGACGCTGGCCCGGGCGAAGACCCGGGCGAAGATCGGATGCGAGACGGCCATCAGGTACGGACCGACGAGGCGCCGAGGGTGAGCAGCAGCGGACCGGCCGCGCCGTCGACCAGGTCGCCGAGGCGTACCCCGTCGAGCACGCCGAGGAAGGCGGCCTGGGCACGGCGCAGTTCGCCGCGCAGCCGGCAGCCGGCGACCAGCGGGCAGGCCGGCTGCTCGCAGTTGACCACCTCGTCGTCGCCCTCGAAGGCCCGGACCACGTGACCGACGGTCACCTCCCCGGCGTGCTCGGCGAAGGCCACCCCGCCGGAGCGGCCCCGGATGGTCACCAGCACGCCGAGCCGCTGCAACCGTTGCACCACCTTGGCCACGTGACTGCGCGGCAGCGCGAGCTGGGTGGCGAGCTCGTCCACGGTGGTCCGGACCGGGGACGCGGCGGTCAGCATGGCGATCCGCAGGGCCATGTCGGTCGACCGGTTGAGCTTCACGCCTCGACCCTAGCCAGCGCGCGCCCGGCGCGACACGGGCCGACCAGCCCGTTCGCGGCGGTGATCCACGCCACGCCGGTCCCGGGACCTTCGACCCTGAAGAGGAATCTCAGATTCCTGTTCAGTGGTGATCGACCCGTTCGACGCCACAAGGAGTAATCGTGCTTTCGGAATCCTCAGCAGCGGTGGTGACGGCGACCCTGCCCGCCGTGCAGGCCCACGGAGAGGCGATCACCGGTCGGTTCTACCAGCGCATGTTCGCCGCCCACCCCGAGCTGCTGAACATCTTCAACCGGAGCAACCAGGCCACCGGCACGCAGAAGGCGGCGCTGGCTGGCGCGGTGGTCGCCTACGCCGAGCACCTGACCGGGGGCAGCGCCGTGCCGTGGGGGCCGATCCTGGACCGGATCGCGCACAAGCACGCCTCCCTGGGGATCACCGCCACCCAGTACACGATCGTCGGCCGGCACCTGATGGCCGCGGTGGCCGAGGTGCTCGGCGAGGCGGTCACGCCCGAGGTCGCGGCGGCCTGGGACGAGGTGTACTGGCTGCTGGCCTGCGAGCTGGTCGCCCGGGAGGCGCGCCTCTACACCGAGGCCGGCGTGCCGGAGAACGGCTCCGTCTGGCGCGAGTGGCGGGTCACGGAGAAGACGGCGGAGACCCCGGACGTGGTGTCGTTCACCCTGGTCCCCGCCGACGGCGGTCCGGTGCCCGGCTTCACCGCCGGCCAGTACACCTCCGTCGCGGTCGACCTGGACGGCGGTCGCGGCCAGCAGATCCGGCAGTACAGCCTCTCCGGCCGGCCCGGCGCCGACCACTGGCGGATCACCGTGAAGCGGGTACGCGGTGCCGCCGGCGCGCCCGACGGCATGGTTTCCGGTTTCCTGCACGAGCGGGTGGCCGTCGGCGACACGCTCCGGCTCAGCCCGCCGTTCGGCGAGGTCAGCGCGCTCGGCGGCGGGGAGCCGCTGCTGCTGGTCAGCGCCGGCATCGGGTTGACCCCGGCCATGTCGGCG
Organism: Micromonospora sp. NPDC004540; assembly: GCF_040610095.1. Taxonomy (NCBI): domain Bacteria; kingdom Bacillati; phylum Actinomycetota; class Actinomycetes; order Micromonosporales; family Micromonosporaceae; genus Micromonospora; species Micromonospora sp. NPDC004540. Next base: position 494 of record NZ_JBEXLR010000186.1, on the reverse strand, counting down.
CTGGCACACCTGGCGGCCACCGAGCCCGAGCGGCCCGTGACGCTGGTGCACGCCGACCGGACCGGCGCCGCGCACGCGCTGCGCCACGAACTGCCCGCGCTCCAGGAGCGGCTGCCGAACCTGTCGGTGTGCCTCTGGTACGAGGACGCAGCCGGCGGCGAACTGGCCGGGCTCAAGGCGGAGATCGCGGAGGGGCTCGTCGATCCTGCGCTGGTCCCGCTCGCCCCCGACGCATACGTGCACCTGTGCGGGCCGGTGCCGTTCATGGCCCTGGTCCGGGGCGGCCTGCTGCGCCGGGGCGTGCCGGCCGACCGGATCGCGTACGAGGTGTTCGGTCCGGGCATGCTGCGCTGAGGCTGGCCGACCGTAGCGACCGGGGCCGGGGGGGGGGGGGGGGCCCCCCCCCCCCCCCCCCAAAACCCCCCCCCCCCCCCCCCCCGCCCCCCCCCCCCCCCGCGACGAACAACGGCCCCCCCCCCCCCCCAAAAAAAAAA
>NZ_JBEXLR010000185.1:0-4367 GCF_040610095.1 Micromonospora sp. NPDC004540 | reverse complement strand
CCACGGCTGAAGCGGATGATGTCCCGGTGGGCGGGGCGCAGCCTCTACACGTTCGCCCGGGTGGGTACCCGGGACGCCACCAACAGCTTCAAGGCACCCCCGCCCCGGCGGCGGCCCGTCCGGACCCGGCACCGCCGACCGCGCCGCTGGTCATCTCGCCGATCGTCCGGCGGCTGGCCCGGGAACGTGGCCTCGACCTGGCGGCCCTGCACGGCACGGGACCGGGCGGGGTGATCCGCCGCGCCGACGTGGAGGCGGCCTCGGCCGCGCCGGCCGCGACGCTCGCCGCCGTGCCGGACGCCCCGGCCGCGCACGTCGGGCTGGCCCCGGCCGGCGACGGCGACGTGGTCATCCCGCTGACCGGCATCCGCAAGGTGATCGCCGACAAGCTCTCCCGCAGCCGGCGGGAGATCCCCGAGGTGACCATCTGGGTGGACGTGGACGCCACCGGGCTGCTGGCGACCCGGGCCGCGATCAACGCCGCCACCCCGGAGACGCCGGTGAGCATCCTGGCCCTGCTGGCCCGGATCTGCCTCAGCGGGCTGCGGAGGTACCCGCAGCTCAACGCGCACGTCGACACCGAGGGACAGCGGATCGTCCAGTCGGCCGGCGTGCACCTGGGCATCGCCGCGCAGACCGACCGGGGCCTGGTCGTCCCGGTGCTGCGCGACGCCCAGCGGCTGACCACCCGGGAGCTGGCCGCCGCCCTCGCCGAGACCACGGCGGCCGCCCGGGCCGGCGCCCTGCCCCCGGCGCGGCTGACCGGCGGCACCTTCACCCTGAACAACTACGGGGTGTTCGGCGTGGACGGCTCCACCCCGATCATCAACCACCCGGAGGCGGCGCTGCTCGGCGTCGGCCGGATCGTGGACAAGCCGTGGGTGGTCGACGGGCAGCTCGCCGTGCGCAAGGTGACCCAGCTCAGCCTCACCTTCGACCACCGGGTCTGCGACGGCGGGGTGGCCGGCGGCTTCCTGCGGCACGTGGCGGACTGCGTCGAGCAGCCCGCCCTGCTGGTGGCGAACGTCTGAGTCCCGGCCCCGGCCACCGTCGTGGCCGGGGCCGCACCTCTGTTTCTCCGCCCTCCGACCGGGAAGACGAGCCCGGTCGCCGACGGGGAGGGGACGGATGACGTATCCGCACATGTCCTCCGCCGGTGGGGTGCGCCCGCATCCGGTCGCCGGCGCGCCGCTGATGTGCGACGCGCGGGAGCACGGGCTGACCGGGGACGGGACGACCAACGACCAGCCGGCCCTCGCCGCGCTCGTGGACCGGCTGGGTGACGCGTACGCGGCCGACGGGCGGGCCCGGGTGATCTACTGCCCGCCCGGGGTGTACTCGATCCGGGACGCCGGCACGGTCTGGCGGACCGGCGTCTCGCTGGTCGGCGCCGGTCCCGGCGCCACCCGGTTCGTGCTCGGCAACCCCGGCAACCGGGCCGACCCGACCCCGCTGGCCTTCTACACTGCCGCCCTGCACGGCGCGGACCGGGACCGTCACCTGGCGTACTGCACCTTCGCCGACTTCGAGATCGACGGGTCCGGGGTGGCGATGGCCGAGTACAACCCGCTCGCCAAGGGGCTGGGCCTCCAGTACGTGGTCCGTGGCATGTTCCGCAACCTCTACATCCACCACACCGCGGCGACCGGCCTGGGCTGCGACTTCCTCCAGGACTGCATGATCGACGGGGTGCTGGTGGAGGGGTGCGGGCGGATGGACAACGGCACCGAGATGGGCGGCGCGGGGATCGGGATCGGGATCGGCGGCTGGGGCAGCGTCGAGCGGGTCAACGTGGTCAACTGCTCGGCGGTCGCCAACGCCACCAGCGGGATCTTCTTCGAGTTGCAGTTCCCGGGCGGGCTGCGCCCCCGCGGCATCCGGGTGGTCGGGTGTCACGCCGAGGGCAACCGGTTCGGGATCGCCGACTGGGGCGCAAACGGGCTGATCGTCTCGGCGTGCACACTGACCGGGAACCTCGACGCGGGCTTCCAGGTCTCGGCGAAGGGCACCACCAGCACCGCCGGTCGCGGGGGCATCCTGAGCGACTGCGTCATCGACGGGAACCTGCGCGACGGGGTCAGCATCGGCAACACCCCCGGGCCCTACACGATCCGCGGCAACCGGATCAGCGGCAACGGTCGGTACGGCTACCACCAGCGCAGCCTGGGCGGCCAGGAGCAGGAGTGCGCCCGGGAGATCGTCCTCGAGGGCAATGACTTCTACGGCAACAGCCTCGACGCCGTGCGCATCGACCGGCCCATCCGGGACGCCTTCATCAACGACAACCGGATCCGGGCGAACGGCCGACAGTGCGGGCCTTCGACCGTGGGTAGTGGTGACTCGGTGCGGTACACCGAGAAGTCGGTGGTCGACCGCCGGGAGCGCTGGCTGCCGGACGCGCACCGGGGCAAGACGATCAGCGTCGGGAAGCGGGTCGCGGTGGTGTCGGCCAACGACGAAACAGAGTTGCACCTGGCGCCGATCCGCCCGGACGCCTCCAGTGCCTGGAGCGGGGACATCCCGCCCCCGGGCAGTGCCTACGTCAAGCCCGCACCGCCGTCGACCCGAGCCGGCATCACCATCAACGCCGCCTTGACGGCGGCCACGATCCGGGGCAACCGGATCTGGGACAGCCACGAGCCGAGGACCCAGACTCACGGCATCTGGATCACCGACCAGGGCAGCTGCGTCGGTTGCCGGGTGGTGGACAACGACCTGGCCGGGAACGCGGAGGCGCCGACCCGGTTGGACACGCCACCCATCGGCGGGCGTTGGGAGCGCAATCACGGGGACGACGACCGGGGCTGAACCGGTCGTCGCGGCTCGTCCGGCGCAATCCGTCCCGGCCGTGACGCCGCACCCGTCGATGTCGCCAATTCCCATTTCCGTACGCCCGAGTCGAAATCGAAGCCGGCTGGCCCAAGCAATTCCGCCGAATATGCAACGGCGTCCGGAGGTCCGTACAGAATGTGAGGCATGGGGGGAGTGGAAATGGGGTGCGGAATATGGACGTGAAGCGGCGAATGACGCTGCTGGCGGTGACCATCGCAGCCACACCGTTGGTGGTCGGCGGGTGTACCGCCGGCCAGCGGGAGGCCGTGAAGCACGGCAAGGCGGCCGCGCCGTCGGTGAACCTGACTCCGGTGGACCGGACGAAGAACGTGCCGGTCAGTGCCGAGGTGGGGACCACGGTCAGCGGCGGGAAGGTCACCGCGGTGAAGCTCACCGACGACAAGGGCCGACCGGTGCCGGCGCAGCCGCGGGAGGACGGGTCGGGCTGGGTGCCGGACCGGCCGCTGGAGAACTCGCGGACGTACACCGCGGAGGTCACCGCGACCGGCGATTCCGGTCGGACCACCACGCAGAAGACGACGTTCACCACGATGGCGAAATCCACCAAACCGACCGTCACCAGCGAGCTCTATTTCACCGGTAATCAGACGTACGGGACGGCGATGCCGGTGGTGGTCGCATTCGATCCGCCCATTCCGAAAGAGGCCAGAGCGGACGTGCAGCGCCGGTTGTTCGTGAAGACCGACCCGCCGCAGCCGGGCGCCTGGTCGTGGGAGTCAGACGGCAAGCAGGTCGAATACCGGGCGCCCGACCACTGGAAGTCCGGCACGAAGATCAGCGTACGGAGCGCGCTGGAGGGGCTGCCGATCGGCAAGGATGCCATCGGCGACGCCGACCACAGCGCGACCTCCAAGATCGGCCGGCAGGTCTCGCTCGAGATCGACAACGCCACCAAGCAGATGTCCGTCTACCGGGAGGGCAAGCTGCTCCGCAAGGTCCCGGTGAGCATGGGCAAGTCGAGCACGCCGACCTCCAGCGGCAAGATGGTGATCATGGAGAAGTTCGAGCAGACCACCTTCGACACCCGGGGTTCGGCCGATCCCTACGTGGTCGACGTCGAGGACGCCCAGCGGCTCACCTGGGGTGGCGAGTTCATCCACTCCGCGCCGTGGTCGGAGGGGGACCAGGGCTCCATCAACGTCTCGCACGGCTGCACGAACGTCTCCGCCGCCGCCGCGGACTGGCTGATGGGCGTCACCCAGGTCGGCGACCTGGTGACCATCAAGGGCACCGAGGTGAAGCTGGATCAGGGCAACGGCTTCACGGCCTGGAACGTCGGCTGGGACGAGTTCATCAAGGGCAGCGCGCTGCCCGTACCGGCCGGGCTGAAGCCCCAGCACAGCGCCACGCCGCACCCGGGCGCGGTGGCCGGCGGATCGGCGCCCGCCCCGGCCCCGTCCAAGAGCAACAGCGGCGGCATCGACTTCCACGACCTGGGGCTCGTGGTGGTCGACGAGCAGCACCGGTTCGGCGTGGAACAGCGGGACGCGCTGCGGGCCAAGGCCGACCAGCCG
>NZ_JBEXLR010000184.1:0-4760 GCF_040610095.1 Micromonospora sp. NPDC004540 | reverse complement strand
ACCCGCGCGCCCGGGCGCGGGGGGGGGGGGGGGGCGGCCCCCCCCCCCCCACCGGCGTGTCCGCCGCCCGCCGCGCCGAGCGGGCAGCGCGGGGTGGCATCGACCGGGCAGAATGTCGTCCGGCGTACCGGGGCGGGCCCGGGCGCGGGGGAGGCGACGCATGGCGACGGTCATCAGGGGTCTGCGGGAGGCGCTGGTGCTCTTCCTGATCGCGGTGGTGACGATCGGGATCGCGGTGGGCATCTGGGTCGGGGTCAGCGGCGGCGACTTCGTCCACCGGCTGGGCGTGGCGTTCATGCTGGTCGGCGCGGTGATCGGGATGACCGGTGACCTGACGCTGAGCCGGATCGGCATGCTGCCGGCCCGGTCCACCTTCGGCCTGGCTCCCGAGCGGGAGGACGGCGGCGGGGGCCGCGTGCTCACCGGCGTCGGCATCTTCCTCTTCGTCTCGGTGCCGTTGATCATCGTCGGGGTCCTGCTCATCACGTGACGAGATCCCCGCGCCGCGACCGTCCGCGTCGTACGGTGTGAGGCGTGGCGACCGCGGCGGCCGAGGAGATCCGGGTGGGGGAGCGGCTGGTGCGCGTCTCCAGCCCCGACAAGCCCTACTTCCCGGAGCGCGGACTGACCAAGCTGGACGTGGTCCGCTACTTTCTCGCCGTCGGCGACGGCATCCTGCGCGCGCTGCGCGACCGACCGACCATGCTGGAGCGTTGGCCGCGCGGCGTGTTCGAGGGCGCGAAGATCGCCACCCGGCAGACCAACAAGGGCGACGCGTTCTACCAGAAGCGGTTGCCGGCGGGGGCGCCCGAGTGGGTGCGCACCGCGCACATCACCTTCCCGAGCGGCCGGACCGCCGACGAGGTGGCCCCGAGCGAGCTGGCCGTGGTGATCTGGGCGGCCAACCTGGGCACCCTGCGCTTCCACCCCTGGCCGGTCTCGGCGGGCGACGTGGAGCGCCCCGACCAGCTGCGCATCGACCTGGACCCGATGCCCGGGGTGGACTTCGCCCAGGTGGTGCCGGTCGCCCACGAGGTGCGCGCCTTCCTCGACGAGCTGGGCCTGGTGGGCTACCCGAAGACCACCGGCGGCCGGGGCATCCACGTCTATCTGTCGATCGAGCCGCGGTGGAGCTTCGGCGACTGCCGGCGCGCGGTGCTGGCGCTGGGCCGGGAGATGCAGCGCCGGCTGCCCGACCTGGTCACCACCACCTGGTGGCGGGAGCAGCGGGACCGGCCGGTCTTCGTCGACTACAACCAGATGGCCCGCGACCACACCGTGACCTCGGCGTACTCGATCCGGCCCACCCCGCGGGCGCTGGTCTCCGCGCCGCTGGACTGGGCGGAGCTGGACGACGCGCGGCCGGAGGACTTCGACGTGGTCAGCCTGCCGGCCCGGTTCGCCGAGCGGGGCGACCCGCACGCGGGCCTGGACGAGCGCCGGTTCTCCCTGGAGCCGCTGCTGGAGCTGGCCGACCGGGAGGGCCTGGAGGCGCCACCCGAGCGGTAGGCGTCACTGCCACGGGCTCAGCGTCCCGTCGAACTCCTCGAAGACCAGCCAGGTCCGGGTCGACAGCACCCCGGCGATGCTCTGCACCCGGTCCAGCACCACGTCCCGCAGGGTGGCGTTGTCCGGCGCGCGCACCAGGGCCAGCACGTCGTGCTCGCCGCTGAGCAGCGCCGCGTGCTCGATGAAGCGGACCCGGGCCAGCTCGGCGGAGACCTCCCGCCAGGTGTTCTGCTCGATGGTCAGCGCGATGTACGCCGAGGTGCCCAGCCCGGCCGGCTCGGGGGCCACCTGGGCCCGGAACCCGGTGATCACCCCGTCGCGCAGCAGCCGCTCCACCCGGGCGTACGCGTTGGTGCGCGAGACGTGCACCCGTTCGGCCAGCGTGCGGACGGAGAGCCGGGCGTCCTCGGTCAGTTCGCGCAGGATCCGCCGGTCGACCTCGTCGAGCGGCCCGGCCGAACGTCCCGTTCCGCCCGCCGTGCCCGGTGTGGTTCCGGTCTCCTGGCTCATGAAGCCCGCCTCTCGGTGCCATTCGTCCCGCGTTCACGCCGGATGTTGAGTCAATCATCCGACAGCAGGAGCATAGGGCCACCACACGTCCAGGAGGTCCCCGCCGTGACGACCACACCCCAGGCGGTCCGCAGGGCATCCCCGCGCACCCGCCGGCCGGCCACCCCGGCCGCTCCCGACCCCTCCGAGGGCCTGCTGCCGAAGAGCGAGCCGGTCCGACTGCTGAACCCGGACGGCACCCCGCTGCCGGCCCGGGACGACTACCCGGAGCCGCCGGTCGAGGCGCTGCGGGAGATGTACCGCCGGATGGTCGTCGGCCGCCGCTTCGACGTGCAGGCCACCGCGCTGACCAAGCAGGGCCGGCTCGCCGTCTATCCGTCCTCCCGAGGGCAGGAGGCCTGCCAGGTCGGCGGGGTGCTGGCGCTGCGCGACACCGACTGGGTCTTCCCCACCTACCGGGAGTCGATGGCGCTGACCGCCCGCGGCATCGACCCGGTCGAGGTGCTCACCCTGCTCCGCGGCGACTGGCACTGCGGGTACGACCCGACCGCCGTGCACACCGCGCCGCAGTGCACCCCGCTCGCCACCCAGTGCGTGCACGCCGCCGGGCTGGCCTACGGCGAGTCCTACCAGGGGCGGGACACCGTGGCGCTGGCCTTCATCGGCGACGGCGCCACCAGCGAGGGCGACTTCCACGAGGGGGTCAACTTCGCCGCCGTGTTCAAGGCCCCGGTCGTCTACTTCGTGCAGAACAACAAGTACGCCATCAGCGTGCCGCTGTCCCGGCAGACCGCCGCGCCGAGCCTGGCCTACAAGGGCGTCGGCTACGGCGTGCCCAGCGAGCAGGTCGACGGCAACGACCCGGTGGCCGTGCTCGCCGTGCTGAACCGCGCGGTCGCGCACGCCCGCGCCGGCAAGGGGCCGTACCTGGTGGAGGCGCACACCTACCGGATGGAGCCGCACACCAACGCCGACGACCAGACCCGCTACCGGGACGCCGAGGAGGTCGAGGCGTGGCGCGACCGCGACCCGATCGCCCGGCTGGAGGCGTACCTGCGGAACCGGGGCGTGCTGGACGACGCCGCGGTCGCGGCGATCGCCGAGGAGGCCGAGGCGTACGCCGCCGCGCTGCGCGACCGGATGAACGCCCAGCCCGAGGTCGACCCGCTCAGCCTCTTCGACCACGTCTACGCCGAGCCGACCCCGCAACTGGTCGAGCAGCGCGAACAGGTCCGGGCCGAGCTGGCCGCGGCCCGCGCCGAGGAGGGGGACGCCTGATGGCCACCATGACCATGGCGAAGGCGCTCAACGCCGCGCTCGCCGACGCGATGCTGGACGACGAGCGGGTGGTCGTCTTCGGCGAGGACGTCGGCCAGCTCGGCGGCGTCTTCCGGATCACCGACGGGCTCCAGGCGCGGTTCGGCGACAAGCGCTGCTTCGACACCCCCCTGGCCGAGGCCGGCATCGTCGGCTTCGCCGTCGGCCTGGCCATGTCCGGGCTCCGCCCGGTGGTCGAGATGCAGTTCGACGCGTTCGCGTACCCGGCGTTCGAGCAGATCGCCTCGCACGTGGCGAAGCTGCGCAACCGCACCCGGGGCGCGCTCAGCGTGCCGATCGTCATCCGGGTCCCGTACGCCGGCGGCATCGGCGGCGTGGAGCACCACTGCGACTCCTCCGAGGCGTACTACGCGCACACCCCGGGCCTGAAGGTGGTCACCCCGGCCACCGTCGAGGACGCGTACTCGCTGCTGCGCGAGGCGATCGACGACCCGGACCCGGTCGTGTTCATGGAGCCGAAGAAGCTCTACTTCTCCAGCGCCGAGGCGGAACTGCCGGCCCGGACCGCGCCGTTCGGCAGGGCCGTCGTGCGCCGCGCCGGCACCGACGCCACTCTGATCGCGTACGGGCCGGCGGTGCCCGTCGCGCTGGAGGCCGCCGAGGCCGCCCGCGAGGAGGGCTGGGACCTGGAGGTCGTCGACGTGCGCACCATCGTGCCGTTCGACGACGCCACCGTCACGGCCTCGGTGCGCAAGACCGGCCGCTGCGTGGTGATCCAGGAGGCGCAGGGCTTCGCCGGGGTCGGCGCGGAGATCGCCGCCCGGGTGCAGGAGCGCTGCTTCCACGCCCTGCACGCCCCGGTGCTGCGGGTGTCCGGGCTCGACATCCCCTACCCGGCCCCGATGCTGGAGCACACCCACCTGCCCTCGGTGGACCGGGTGCTGGACACCGTGGCCCGGCTCCAGTGGGACGACCAGCCGGACGAGCGGTGGGTGGCGGCATGACCACCACGACCGGCACGCGCGACTTCCTCCTGCCCGACCTGGGCGAGGGGCTGAGCGAGGCGGAGATCGTCGAGTGGCGGGTGGCCGTCGGCGACGTGGTCACCGTGGACCAGACGGTGGTGGAGGTGGAGACCGCCAAGGCCGTCGTCGACGTCCCCTGCCCGTACGCCGGCCGGGTCGTGGCCCTGCACGGCGCGGCGGGCGAGGTTCGCCCGGTGGGCCAGCCGCTGATCACGATCGCCCCGCTCGACGGCGACCGCGGCGGCGACCCGCACGCCACCTACCGCGAGGAGGAGCGGGCCGGCTCCGGCAACGTCCTGATCGGGTACGGCACCGGCCACGGCGGCTCGGGCCGGCGGCGCCGCCGCCCCCGGCTGGCCGTCGCCCCCGAGCCCGGCGCCGGCGCGTCGACCCCCGGCACCCCCGCCCCGGCGGCGGCCCGTCCGGACCCGGCACCGC
>NZ_JBEXLR010000183.1:0-4798 GCF_040610095.1 Micromonospora sp. NPDC004540 | reverse complement strand
AGCGTGCGGTTTCGGTAGAACGGCGCGTTGACCAGCACCGACCGCACGAACGGCTCGTCCGGACGGCTCTTCACGCTGCGGCCCACGTTGGCCAGGGCCGCCATCATCTACTTCAGCGCCGGCGGCTACGCCGCCCTCGAGGCAGCCGGGCCGGTGCTGCGCCCCCTGTTGGTCTACCTGCTGCGCTTCCTCGACCTCGGCGGCGAACTGCTCGGCGTGCTCGGCCGGGCACTGCGCCAGCTGCGCGGACCGCTCCTGCGCGGCATCGGGGCCGCGCGCGGCTTCCTCAGCCGGTTCCGCTTCGCCGCCGGGTTCCTCGAACGGGTCGAGGGGCTGGCCGGACGGATGCTCGGACTGGGCGACGAGGCGGCCCTCGCCGCGAGCAGGGCCGCCCAGGGCGCCGAGGCCGGCGCGTCCCGCACCGCCCGGGAGGCCGTCGAGGCCGGCGTGGCCCGGGAGGGCGCGGCGACCGGAGCGTCCAGGACCGGCCGGGAGGCGGCCGAGGCCGGCGCCGCCCGCGAGGCCACCGAGGCCGGCGGGGCCCGGGCCGGGCGCGAAGGCGCCGAGGGCGCCGCCACCCGGGAGGCCGACGAGCTGGGCGAGGGGGCGGTGCGCGCCGCCGACGAACCCGGCACCCCGACGCTGGCCGACGACGCGGCCAAGGCGGCCCAGTACCCGGAGGCGGTGGCCGAGGCCCGGGCCATCGAGGCCACCAACGACGCGATCGACAGCCCCGTGCCGGTGCTGCTGGCCTCGCTCATGGTGCTCAAGCGCCGGTACCGCTGGATCGAGACGTTCAGCGCCACCCCGGTCGGCCCCGGGGTGTACGAGGTCGAGATGATCGCCAGCCGCACCTCGCTCGGCCGCTACACCACCGCTGGCCCGCCGCACCTGCCCGGTGCGCGCAGCCCGCACGCGGCGGAGATCGATCGGCTGATGGCCGAGGCCGAGGGGCTCGGGCAGCGGCTCAGCCGGGAGGAACTGGAACGTGCGGCGGCGGCCGACCCGGAGGGCTTCGCGCAGCTGGCCGACCGGGTGCGGCAGGAGATGGCCGAGCGGGCTGGCGGACGCACCGGCCTGGCCGCCCAGGCCGAAGCGGATCTGGCCGGGGCGGGCGAGCACTTCGGACCCGGCCACCAGGGCCCGGGCCGGCCGCGTCCGGACGTCGCCGTCGCGGAGAGCCACGCCGTCGCCCGCGAGGCCGGGCTGCCCGAGGCGATCCTCGGCGACGCCACCCCGATGACCCGGGCCGACTTCGAGGGCGCGCTGCCGACCAGCGGGCCGGGGGTGACCCGGCCCGCACCCGCCGCGATCCCGATCCGCGACGCGTCCGGGCAGTTCACCGGTCGCGGGGTGGGGCGCAGCAGCGTGCAGAACATCGACGTACGGCACGACATCGAGCTGCTGGAGGCGGCCGGCGCCAGTGACTTCCGGATCAACCAGACCCAGGTCGACGTCACCGACAGCTTCCGGCTCGGCACCAACCGCCCGGACGTGCAGGCGACCCTGAACGGCCGCCGGATCCACATCGAGTACGACCGGGCGCCCGGTGACCGAGCCCTGGCGCATGCGCGGCGGATCCTCAGCAACGACCCGAACGCGATCGTCCTGCTGAAGATCGTGGACTTCTGACCGACGGCGTCGGGAATCCCGTGCCAGCCGACGAACCGGTCGACCGACGTCAGCCGACCCCCGGCTCGGAGGCAGCCCGGCTGGCTCGGCCCCGGCGGCCGGGAAAGTGGCAAGATGGAGATCATGATCAACAGCGAAGCGACCCGCCGGGTCGTCGGCGACTTCATCGCGTACGTCCGATCGGGCCAGGAGCCGGACCGAGCGCACGAATTCATGGCTCCCGTAGTGCTGGCCCATCAGGTCGAGTCAGAGAACGAGACCACCATTCCGCGGACCCCTGAGGACTACGCTCGGCACGTCCGCGACATGCTCGCGACCTGGGGTGAGTTCGCGCTGACGGTCGACGAGTTTCTGGTGGACGGCGCGCGGGCGTACGTGCGGCTGACCCAGGTGGGACGCCACCTTGCGCCGGTCGACGGACATGCCCCGACGGGTCGCACCGTCCGGCAGGTCAACTCGATCGTGTACCACGTCACCGACGGCCTGATCACGGAGTACTGGATGCAGATCGACCGGGCCGGCCTGAGCGCTCAACTGCGCGCGGCTGACTAGCCCGATTCAAGCCGCCGGGTCTGGAAGAGGAGGCCGGCCGAGCCTCAGACGTTGAAGCCGGGCATCGATCTCGGGCGGACTGCCCGCGTTCTGCGCGACCGGATATGGCGCTCCCTCGCGCGCCGGACTGAATCCGAGGCAACCGGGGGAGGGGCCCGGTGGACGAGGAAAAGACGCCTCCTCGGAGGCAGTTGTTGTGTGCCGCGCGAGGCTGGTCGGACGGCCCGCGGCTGCGCGGGTGGTGCGTCGTCTCCCCGGCGCGTGCCATGGTCATAATCGGCGTGTTGCTGCCGACGGAGCACGGTGCCGCGGGACGGCGGACAGGGACTCGCCGGAGACGTCCGCGCAAGGAGAGCCATGGAAGAGCAGGCGTACCAGCAGGAGGCGAGCCCCGAGGTGCGGAAGCGCATCACGGAGAGCTTCGAACGCCAGGGACTGATGCGCCACCTCGGCGCCCGCCTGGCGCACATCGCGCCCGGGCGGGTGCACATCGTGCTGGCCGGCCGGCCCGAAGTGACCCAGCAGCACGGCTACATCCACGCGGGCGCCACGAGCGCCATCGCGGACAACGCGGGCGGCTATGCGGCGCTCACGCTCTTTCCCGCCGACGCCGACGTCCTCACGGTCGAATACAAGATCAACCTACTGGCGCCCGCCGTCGGCGACCACATCGAGGCGGTCGGGACCGTGCTGAAGTCGGGCCGGACGCTGACCGTGTGCCGGCTGGAGGTGTACGGCGTGCAGGGCGGGAAGCGAACGCTCGTGGCGACCGGGCAGCAGACGCTCATCTGCCTGAGCTGACTGAACCGTGGTCAGCGACGGGCACGCTCCCGCCCTACCGCACCGCTTCGCCCGGTCATCCGGCCGTGTGTTGCCGTGCCCGTTCCCGCAGTGGGGCGAGGGCCCCGGTCCACTGCACCAGTTCGTCGAGCATCGCCTCGGCGCTGGCGTCCATGGTCTCGTTGGGTCGCAGCGAGCCGTCGTCGCCGATGAACTGGGCGACGAACGGGATGTGTACGGCCTCGGGGATCGGCGTCATCTTCAACGTCGTGAGCACCTGCTTGATCATCTGCGCGGCGCGGGTGCCGGCGCTGACGCCGCCGTAGCTGACCAGGCCGACGGGCTTGTAGGCCCACTCGTGCGCGAGGTAGTCGATGGCGTTCTTGAGCGGGGCCGTGTAGCCGAAGTTGTACTCGGGCATCACGATCAGGAACGCGTCGGCCCGGTCGATCGTGGCGCTCCAGTCCCGGGTGTGCTGGTGCTCGTAGCGGCGCAGGCGCGGGTGGTGGGGCTCGTTCATGAACGGCAGGTTCCACTCGGCGAGGTCGACGAGTTCGACCTGATCGAAGCCGCCGTGCTTGACCGCCATGGTGTGGATCCACTCGGCGACCGGCAGGCCGAGCCGGCCCGGCCGGGTGCTGGCAATGATGATCTGCAAGGTAGGCATGCTTCGCTTCCTCGTGCGTTGCTGACGTATCAGCAAACCTATCCCCACGATGCTGACGTGTCATCAATTCGCCGTAGACTGTGATCCATGACCCAACCGCGGTGGCTGAACCCCGAGGAAGAACGGCTGTGGCTGGCCTTCCTGCGCATGCGGCGCGCCCTCGACGTGGCGATCGACGGTCAGCTCGCCGAGGCCGGCCTGTCGCCGGCCGACTACGACGTCCTGGTCCCGCTCTCCCAGAGCGACGAAGCCCTGCGCGTGCGGGACCTGGCCGCGCTCATCGGCTGGGACCGCAGCCGCATCGCCCACCAGCTCCGGCGCATGGAACAGCGCGGGCTCCTCGTGCGCTCCGGCAGCACGACCGACCGGCGCGGCACGTTGGTCCAACTCACCGACCTCGGCCGCACGGCGATCACCGCCGCCGCCCCGGGGCACGTCGAGACGGTCCGCCGGGTGCTCTTCGATCAGCTCGACCACGACGACCTGACCCGTCTCACGAGCATCGCCGAGCGGGTGGCCGACGCCGCCGGACTCACGGGCATCTCCCGCACCGGCGGCCAAGCTCGGGGTTGATACCAACGACTACCGCGCTTACCCACAGCCCGCGGCCTGGCGGTTTCAGGCCTGCTTCCTCCGAAGGGATGACGGCTATGGCCGACCACGAGGACGAGTGGAGGCGCATCATGGGTGCTCGGCGGCCCGGCCCGGAGGACTTCAAGCGCTTGATGTACGGCGGTGAGCTGAGGCTGATGGGCTGTATCGTCTTTCTCCTGGCGGTCCTGATGCTGACCGGCCTCGCCCTCCAGTGGATCGCCCGCCGCTGACCTCTCGATTGACCAGGCTCCCTGCTTCGTATGGCCATCACGGGAGGCATCGCCGTAGCGGGGTCGCTATGCGACCGGGGACCTCCTGCACCCGGTCCCCACGGCCAGGTTGCCTACTGCGGGGCCACTCTTCCCAGCTCTGAGCGGAAGTCGCGTAGCTCCCGGGGGTTCCTTTCTTGAGCAATCACAGCTCCTGCGATGCGGTGAGCCAGAGCCTTGTCTCCTGCCACCGCCGCCGTGTCGTCAACCATCTGTGAGGCTCGCGGTGGTGGTCCTGGGTGGACTGCTGCCAGGATCGGTGCCGGTGATCAGGGCTGACTCATCAAGCATCTGGCCGCCTGCG
>NZ_JBEXLR010000182.1:0-4960 GCF_040610095.1 Micromonospora sp. NPDC004540 | reverse complement strand
CATCGTCATCACGATCACCTCCCCCCGAATGTGCCACACCCGCGTCACAGCCGCGTGACGCGAGGGGGGGGGCCCCGGGTGGCGGGGGGGGCCCCCGCGGGGGAGAGGGCGGGGGGGGGGGCCCCCCCGGCCCCCCCCCGCCCGGTGGCGCGCACGTAGAGTTCAGCATTCCGGCGTGACGCCACCGGGGCGGGCGGGTCGTGCCGGCCAGCAGCCACACACAGGGGGCGGTCGCATGATCGAGGTGGACGCCGAGGTGCCGGCGCGGGTGGACGGCCGCTCGGCGCGGGCCGAGCGGACCCGCGCCGCCATCGTCGAGGCGCACCTGGCGCTCATCGACGAGGGCGACCTGCGGCCCACCGGGGAGCGGATCGCCGAGCGGGCCGGGGTGTCCCTGCGCACCCTGTGGACCAACTTCAAGGACATGGAGACCCTGTTCGCCGCGACCGGGCTGCGGGTCGGCGAGCGGCTGGACGCGCTCTGGCAGCCGATCCCGCCCGAGCTGCCGCTCACCCGCCGGATCGCGGAGTTCTGCGACCAGCGGGCCGAGATGCTGGAGGTGCTGGCGCCCTCGGCGCGCGCCTCGGCGCTGCGCGAGCCGTTCTCGCCGCAGCTGCGGCGCAACCGTGAGGGGGCCATCGCCCGGGTCCGCCACGAGATCGAGCAGGCCTTCGACCCCGAGCTGGCGCACGCGGGGGAGGGGCGCGAGCAGTTGCTGGACGCGCTGACCGTGGCCTGCACCTGGGCGGCCTGGGCCATGATGCGCGACGCCATGGGCCTCGACGTGGCGGCGGCCCGGGCCACCCTGGCCCGCACCATCGGCGCGCTGCTGGTCGACGCCATCGCCGCCGGCCTGCGCTGACCCGACCTTCCGGACCGCTGCCGGATCGCCGGCCGACCCTGACCCGCCGGGTCTCGCTCAGTCCTCGCGCAGCCGGCGCAGGATCCGGGTCAGCTCGTCCCGGTCGGCCGGGTCGAGGGCGCCGAAGAACCGTTCCGCCTCGGCGGCCCGGGCGCCCCGGATGGCCTCGCCGACCCGTTCGCCCTCCCCGGTGAGCGCGACCAGGGTGGCTCGCCGGTCGACCGGATCGGGCCGGCGCTCGACCAGCCCGCGCTCGGCCAGGCCGTCGACCACCTCGGTGGCGGAGCGGGGCGCGATGCGCAGGTGCTCGGCGAGCGCGCTGAGCCGGAGGGCGCCGTGCCGCATGAGCACGGCGAGCGCCCGGGCGTGCCCCGGGTTGATCTCCCAGGGTTCGAGGGTGCGCTTGGACTGGTGGCGCAGCCGCCGGGCCACCGCCCAGAACGTCTCGGCCAGGCTCTCCTCATCGTCGCTGCCGGTCACCGGAATACGGTAGCAGCACATAGTGTTGCTACCTCATGATGAGGCAACCTCAGCAATGTCCCCCCGACGAGAGAGAGCACCCCTTGGACGGATTCCGTGACGGCCGCGGTGGCGGCCGAACCTCCGTGACCCCCGCAGAGAAGACGCAGGCCCGCCAGGTGTCGCTGCGCCGGATCGGCGGCCTCTTCACCGCCCACCGCGGCCCGCTCGCCGCCGTGGTGGCGATCATCGTGGCGTCGTCCGTGATCGCGATGGCGTCGCCGTTCCTGCTGCGTACCGTGATCGACCGGGCCCTCCCGGAGCGCGACCTGACCCTGCTGGCCTGGCTGGTCGCGGGCATGGTCGGGGTGGCCGCGGTGACCGCCGTGCTCGGCGTGGCGCAGACCTGGATCTCCACCCGGGTCGGGCAGGAGGTCATGCACCGGCTGCGCACCGACGTCTTCACCCACCTCCAGCGCCAGTCGATCGGCTTCTTCGTCCGCACCCGCACCGGCGAGGTGCAGTCGCGGATCACCAACGACATCGGCGGCATGCAGGCTGTGGTCACCTCCACCGCCACCTCGATCGCCGCCAACCTCACCACCGTGCTCGCCACGGTGATCGCCATGGTGGCGCTGAGCTGGCGGCTCACCCTCGTCTCGGTGGTCGTGCTGCCGCCCGCCATCTGGCTGACCCGGCGGGTGGCCCGGCTGCGCCGGGAGATCACCGCCCGCCGCCA
The DNA here is from genome assembly GCF_040610095.1 of Micromonospora sp. NPDC004540. Taxonomy (NCBI): domain Bacteria; kingdom Bacillati; phylum Actinomycetota; class Actinomycetes; order Micromonosporales; family Micromonosporaceae; genus Micromonospora; species Micromonospora sp. NPDC004540. Next base: position 2,900 of record NZ_JBEXLR010000182.1, on the reverse strand, counting down.
GCGCGAGCTGGCCGACCTCAACGTCACCATCGAGGAGGGGCTGTCGATCAGCGGCGTGCAGCTCGCCAAGACCCTCGGCGCCGGCGCGACCCTGGTCGACCGGTTCACCGCCTCCTCGGCCCGCCTGGTCGACCTGGAACTCCGCTCGGAGTTGGCCGGCCGCTGGCGCATGGCCTCGATGACGGTGATCTTCGCGGCCATCCCGGCCGTCATCTACCTCGGCGCCGGCCTGCCCGGCACCGCCGGCACGCTCACCATCGGCACCCTGGTCGCCTTCACGGCCCTCCAGGGCAACCTGTTCCGGCCACTCATGGGCCTGCTCAACGTCGGCGTCTCGCTGACCGCGTCGATGGCGCTGTTCGCCCGGATCTTCGAATACCTGGACCTGCCCGTCGAGGTGGCCAACCCGGCGCGGCCGGTGCCCCTCGATCCGGCCCGGGTCCGCGGCCACCTGCGCTTCTCCGACGTCACCTTCAGCTACCCGGGCAGCGACACCGCCGCCGTCGCCGGCGTCAACCTGGATGTCCCGGCCGGCACCAGCCTGGCGCTCGTGGGCGAGACCGGCTCAGGCAAGAGCACCCTCGCCGCGCTGATCAGCCGGCTGCACGACCCCGACGCCGGCCGGATCACCATCGACGGCGTCGACCTGCGCGACGTGCGCCTGGCCGACCTGGCCGCCGTCGTGGGCGTGGTCAGCCAGGAGACCTACCTGCTGCACGCCACCGTGCGGGAGAACCTCCGGTACGCGAAGCCGGACGCCACCGACGCCGACATCGAGGCCGCCGCCCGCGCCGCGCAGATCCACGACCTGATCGCCGCGCTGCCCGACGGGTACGACACGGTGGTCGGCTCCCGCGGCCACCGGTTCTCCGGCGGCGAGAAGCAGCGCCTGGCCATCGCCCGCACGCTGCTGCGCGACCCGCGGATCCTGGTGCTGGACGAGGCGACCAGCGCGCTGGATACCGAGACCGAGCGCGCCGTGCAGCGGGCCTTCGACGAGCTGGCCCGGGGACGCACCGTGGTCACCATCGCGCACCGCCTGTCCACCGTCCGCGACGCCGACCAGATCGCCGTGCTCGACCACGGGCGGATCGTCGAGTCCGGCACCCACGACAGCCTGCTCGACCACGCCGGCCGGTACGCGGCCCTCGCCGCCTGAGCGGGCGGCGCGTGGCGGCCCTTCTGGTCAGCCGGTGAGCTTGAGGCGGGACGCCAGGTCCAGGGCGGCGCGGATCGGGTCGCCCGCCCAGCGGCTGGCGAACACGTCGTGCAGCCGCCAGCCGGCCCGGGTCAGCGTGCGCTGCCGTTCCAGGTGCGCGGCGACACCGTCCGGGTGCACCGCGCAGACCACCCCGACCGCGTCCTCGCCGGCTCCCACGCAGAGGTCGAGCCGCCACCGGCCCACCGGATAGCCGGGCCGCACCGGCAGGTCGAGCCGGCGCAGCTCCTCCGCCAGGTCGGCGGTCCAGCCCGTCACCGCCTCCGCGTCCGGTGCGACCGGCGGCCGGCCCGCGTAGGCCAGGTAGTCGCCCACCAGGCCCTCGGGCGACCGCAGGGAGGTGACCACGGCCAGTCGCGCGCGGGCCCGGGTGACCAGCACGTTGAACAGGTTGGGCTCGGCCACGAACCGGTGCCGCGACGGCGGGTCGTCGTCCACCAGCCCCAGGGAGGCGATCACCACGTCCGCCTCGCTGCCCTGGAACGCGTGCACGGTGCCCGAGCGCAGGCCGAGGCGCTCGATCTCGTCGACGTCGAACGCGGCCAGCAGTGCGGCCTCCAGCGCGTCCGCCTGCGCCCGGAACGGGCTGACCACCGCGATCCCGCCCGCCGGCGCGTCTTCGGCGAGCCGCCGCACGAGGTCGAGGGCGGCGGTGACCTCGGCCTCGTTGACACCGTCGACCACGGTCGACCCGGCAACGGTGAGCACGTCGATGACGTCGGCGCGTTCGTTGCGCGGATGCCGGGTCACCAGTTCCAGCCGGTCACCGTAGAACCGGCGCGCGGAGAACTGGATCAGGTGCGGGACGGACCGGTGGTGCTCGCCGAGCCAGGTGACCGGGGCGGCGCCGGCCGCCACGTCGAAGGCGCTCGACCGGCGCACGTCGAGCCGGTCGCCGAACCGGTCCAGACCGTGCCGGTGCAGCGTGGCGGCCACGTCCACGTCGGCCACGAACGACACGAACCGGAGCTGCCGAGGGTCGCCGGCCACCAGCGCGCGCCGCGCCCGGGCCAGCACCGGCGCGGCCCGCAGCTGGTCGATGTGCGCGGCCTCGTCGAGCACCACCAGGTCGAACATCCCGGCCACCGGCGGCAGCAGGTCCTCGACGTCGGTGACCGTACCCACCCACAGCGGCAGCGCCCGCACCAGCGCCTCGGCGTCCAGCCCGGCGAGCAGCTCGCGGCGGCGGTTCCGGCCGGCCCGCAGCGCCGCGCCGAGGCCGCTGGTGGCGCGCCGCGCCGCACCGGTCCACCGCCGGGCACTGGCCGCCCGGTGGCGCATCGCCGTGCCGACGGCGTCGGCCAGCGCGGCGTCCGCCTCCGCCAGGCTGCGCCAGGCGGCCGCCAAATCGGTGCCTCCCGTGGCGGCCAGCCGGGCCGCCGCCCGTACCGCGCCCGCCGCCTCCACGGCCGCCCGCACCCGCTCCACCGGCACGTCGCCGCCCGCGAGCCGCCGCAGCCGTTGCCCGGCGCGGGCCCGCCGCCAGCGCCGCCACCAGCCGTCGCCGGCCCGGGTGGCGTCGGCCAGCGCGGACCGGACCGCGGCCAGGTCGGTGTCCGGGTCGAACACGCCCGGGGCGTCCCGGCTCAGGGCCGGCAGCAGGGGCTGCCAGCCGGGTCGGGAGGCCGTCCGCCAGGTCCTCGCGGGGCGGTCGCTGCGGGCGATCGTCGCCGGACTGGAC
>NZ_JBEXLR010000181.1:0-5062 GCF_040610095.1 Micromonospora sp. NPDC004540 | reverse complement strand
GGCTCGTCGACGCGGCCGGGCTGGCCGCCCCGGAGGACCCGCAGCGCGACGCCGCGGTGGCGGTCGAGCGGGCCGAGGCGGAGCTGCGCCGGCTGGAGGAGCGCCGCGAGCAGGCCGCCGAGCTGCGCGAGCAGCGGGCCGGCCACGAGCGGGAGGCCCGGGTGGCGCGGGCCCTCGCCGGGCACCTGCGGGCCAACAACTTCGAGCGCTGGCTGCTGGCCGAGGCGCTGGACCTGCTGGTCGACGGCGCCTCGCGGATCCTGCGCGAGCTGTCCGGCGGCCAGTACGACCTGGTGCACGACAAGGGCGAGTTCTTCGTGGTCGACCACCACGACGCCGGGCTGCGGCGCGGGGTGCGCACCCTGTCCGGCGGGGAGACCTTCCAGGCGTCGCTGGCCCTGGCGCTGGCCCTCTCCGAGCAGCTCGCCGGGATGTCCACCAGCGCGGCCAGCCTGGAGTCGATCGTCCTCGACGAGGGCTTCGGCACGCTCGACGCGGCCACCCTCGACACGGTCGCGGCCACCCTGGAGAACCTGGCCGCCCGGGGCGACCGGATGGTCGGCGTAGTCACCCACGTGCCGGCGCTTGCCGAGCGGATCCCGGTCCGCTTCGAGGTCCGCAAGGACGCCCGCACCGCCCGCGTCGAACGCACCGGCCTGTGAGCGCGAGAAGGGCGGCCCTGTGACGAGGTTCTTCGTCGACGCGTGGGACCCGGCGTACGGGGCGTCGTTCGAGGCGGGCGGCGGAGGCGGCCCGGCGGCGCCGAGCAGCGCCCAGGTCGACGCCGGCGTCGAACTGCCGGCCACCGACTGGCGGGCCGTCGACGCCCGGCGCGACGTCGCGGCCCCGGACGTGGTGCTGCTGGTCGACGGGGTGCGCCGGATCGACGCCAGCGTCTGGACGGCGGAGGACGACGGCGCCTCGTTCCCGGGCATCGCCGCCTCGTACGCCGCCGGAGTGGTCCGCTGCGACCTGGAGCGGGGCGCGGCGGAGCTGGCCGGGACCCGGGTGGGCCGCGGGTTGTTCACCGCCAGCCCCTCGGCCCAGGACGTGGTGGCCGGCGCGATCCGCTACCCGGTGCACCGGGTGAGCGGCACCGGTGAGCTGAGCAAGCTTCCCGCCGCCGTGCAGGGCCCGCTGACCGCGCTGGAGGTGGCGGTGTCCGACGCGGTGCGGACCGACGGCGACCTGCTGGTGGTGGACGGGCCGCTGCGCAGCCGGCGGAACCTGCCCCGCACCCTCGGCTACATCAAGACCCAGCACAGCCAGTATCTGGACGGCCGGCTCACCGCGGTGGTCACCGGGCTGGCCCCGGGGCAGCGCTGCCCGGTGTTCCGGCTGGGCACCGCCTGGGGCGGCTACTCCTGGTACCTGCGGCTGCCGGTGGCGGGCGGAGCGCCCTGGGCGGGCATCGTGCGGGTGGAGTGCTCCGCCGAGCTGACCGAGGCCGAGGCGATCGAGCTGGCCGACCTGTCCCTGGTCACGCTGCCCCGGTTCGCCTCCACCCCGTACAAGGACCCGCGGGCCCCGCAGAACCTGATCCCGATCGCCGGCCTGGAGCGCCGGCTGCGCGGGATGCTCGGCGACGCCCGCCTGCTGCACCGGGTGCTCACCGCGGCGGCCCGGGGGATCCGGCGCTGATGGGCCGGCGACGCGGCGCGGACCGGGCGGTCGCGCAGGTCGACACCGGGCAGGCCGAGCTGGTGCCCGACCCGGACCGGCCGGGCTCCTGGACGCTGCTGCTCGACGGCGCCCCGCAGTCCCATGTGGACCTGACCGACCCCACCCACCTGGAGTTCGAGTACGTCCGGCGGCTGGCCGCCGCGATCGACCTGGTCGCCCCGGCCGGCGCGCCGCTGCGGGTGCTGCACCTGGGCGGGGGCGCGCTCACCCTCCCCCGCTACGTCCAGGCCACCCGCCCCGGCTCGACACAGCGGGTGTCCGAGGTGGACGGCGCGCTGGTGGAGCTGGTCCGCCGGGACCTGCCCTGGCCGGCCGACCCCCGGCTGCGGGTCCGGGTGGCCGACGCCCGGGCCACTCTGACGTCGAGCCGGGACGGCAGCTACGACGTGGTGGTCGCGGACGTCTTCGCCGGCGCCCGCACCCCCGCCCACCTGACCTCGGTGGAGTACGTTGCCGAGGTCGCCCGGGTGCTCCGGCCCGACGGCTGCTACCTGGCGAACGTCGCCGACGGCCCGCCGCTGCGGCACGCCCGCGGTCAGGTCGCCACCGTACGCACCGTGCTGCCCCGGGCCTGCCTGGTCGGCGACGCGGCGGTGCTGCGCGGCCGGCGCTACGGCAACCTGGTGCTGGTCGCGTCCCGGGTGGAGCCACCGGTGCCGGAACTGACCCGGCGGGCCGCCGGCGACTGGTTCCCCGGCCGGGTGCTGGCCGGCGCCGAGCTGGACCGCTTCGCCGGGGGCGCCCCGGTGGTCCACGACGCCGACGCCACCGACTCCACCCCGCCCCCGCCCGGAATTTTTTCCGTCCGGCGTTGATCCGCTCGGCGGACCACTCCGTATCACCGGGCGGCCATGCCCGTGGGGGGTCGGCTGACGTCATTGGACACCGGAGGTCTGCATGCATGCGGTGGCGGCCGGCTGGCACGGCGAGGTGGCGAGGCCCGAGTGGATGTTCGCCCGGGCACAGTCCCAGTCGCGCGCGTCGAGGTCGGGTCGAGGGGTCGACGCCCGCCCCTCGGATCGCCAGAATGACCCGGTGACGCCGCGACCGGCGCCCGGACGCCACCAGGCGACGTCCACCGAGGCCAGCCACTCCGACCAGCTGATCCGGCTGCTCTACGCCGAGCACGCCGGGCCGCTGCTGATGTTCGTGATGCGGCTGACCGGCGGGGATCGGCAGCGCGCCGAGGACATCGTGCAGGAGACGCTGCTCCGGGCCTGGCGCAACGCGCACCGGCTGGGCGTCCAGGGGCAGGGCTCGCTGCGCCCGTGGCTCGTCACGGTGGCCCGGCGGATCGCCATCGACGAGCACCGCAGCGAACAGGCCCGCCCGGCGGAGACCTACGACCGGGACCTGACCGCGTTCGCCGAGGCGGACAGCACCGACCGGGTGCTGCGCACCATGACGGTGGCGGACGCGCTGCGTACCCTGAGCCAGTCGCACCGGGAGATCCTGGTGGCGACGTACTTCCGGGGGCGTACCGTGCCCGAGGCGGCCGAGGAGCTGGGCCTTCCGCTCGGCACCGCGAAGTCGCGGGTCTACTACGCGCTGCGCGCGCTGCGCACGGCTCTGCAGGAGAGGGGGGTGACGGAATGAGCCGCGCGGACCACATGGATGTCGCCGCGTACGCGCTCGGCGTGCTGGACCCGCAGGACGCGGAGCGGTTCGAGGAGCACCTGGCCACCTGCTGGGCGTGCGCGGCGGAACTGGAGACCATGGTCCCGGTGGTGGGGCTGCTCTCCGGCATCGACGGCGAGGCGATGGCCGCGCTGGAGCAGACGCACACCGATCCCGCGCTGCTGGACCGTACCCTCATGGCGGTCCGCCGGGACCGGAAGCGGACCCGGATGCGGCAGGTCTTCGCCGCGGCGGCGGCCGTGGTGGTGTTCGGCGGCCTGAGCGGCGTCGTCGCCGCCGGGGTGCTCGACGGCGACGACGGGAAGCGCGTCCCGCAGGCCGAGCCGACCCTGAACGCGCCCGTCACCGCCCCGCCCTCCCCCGGACCGACGGCGTCGGGGCCGGGCGTCGGGAACGGCACGGACATCGAGGGCGATCAGCACGACGCCACCGACCCGAGCACCGGCGTGAAGACCACCATGTGGCTGGCGTCGAAGGAGTACGGCACGCTGATCAACGTGTTCCTCACCCGCCTGCCCGGGCCGCGCACCTGCCGGCTCGTGGTGGTCCGGACGAACGCCACCAGCGAGGTGGTCTCCACCTGGTCGGTGCCGGGCGGCGGCTACGGCACGAACACCAACCAGCTCCCGCTGGAGCTGAGCGCGTCGACCTCGGCGCCGCTCAAGGACATCGAGAAGATCCAGGTGCAGTCGGTCGACGTCAACGGCATCGCCAGCCCGCTGGTGACGGTGAACGACCTCTGATCCCGCCGGGACGCCGGCGCCGGGCAGCGACACCGCCCGGCGCCGTTCCGTCGTGCCCGGGGATGCCGACCCCGACGTGCTTCCCCCACGCGCCATTCGCCGGATCGGTTCAACGGATCCACTGTGAAATGGAGCACCCTTTTCTCTTCAACCTTGACAGCGCACGCCCCGTACTACTCGGCGAACTGCCAAGAACGAGGAGGGCACGTGGCACACCTGAAGCGGACGACCGTCATCGTCGCGAGCGCGATGGTCGCACTAACGGCCTGCGCCCCCGCGGGCTACGACGGGGCGAACTCGAGCGCGGCCGAGCCGGTCGCCGTCGCCGCGGCCGAACCCACCGCGTCGGCCGAACCGGAAGCCTCCGCGTCCCCGGACGCGGCCGCCGACGACCAGGCACCCCCGTCCGACGTGAAGCTCACCGACGAGCTGGTCGGCAAGAAGCTGCCCCGGATGGGCCGGGTCGTCACCGACCAGGACGGCTGGGTGCTGTACCGGTTCGACAAGGACTCGGCCGACCCGCCGCAGTCCAACTGCGTGGACAAGTGCGCCCAGGTCTGGCCGCCCGCGCTGACCGACGGCAACCCGCAGCTCGAGGGCGTCTCCGACGACAAGGTCGGCACGGTCACCCGCCAGGACGGCACCCGGCAGATCACCATCGGGGGCTGGCCGGTCTACCGCTACATCGGGGACAAGAAGCCGGGCCAGTGGAAGGGCCAGGGCGTCGGCGGCACCTGGTTCGTCGTCGACCCGAACGGCAAGAAGAACCTGACCTGCCTGCCCACCGGCACCCCGAAGGCGGTCGCGCCGCCGTCGTCGGGCGACTCGGGCGGCGACTCGGGCTACTCGTACTGACGGCCCCTCGGACACGGTGGCCGGTCGCAGCCGGGGAGGGCGCGGCCGGCCACCGTCGTGTTCCCGGGACAGCGGCGAACCGGCAGCCCCGCGTCCCGGCGCGGCGCCGGCCCGGAACGGGCCAGATCGGAAGAGCGACGTGG
>NZ_JBEXLR010000180.1:2916-5528 GCF_040610095.1 Micromonospora sp. NPDC004540 | reverse complement strand
AAACGCAGTCAGGGCCACCCCGAAGGGTGGCCCTGACTGGAAGATTGTCCGGCGGTGTCCTACTCTCCCACACCCTCCCGAGTGCAGTACCATCGGCGCTGGAGGGCTTAGCTTCCGGGTTCGGAATGTTGCCGGGCGTTTCCCCTCCGCCATGACCGCCGTAACTCTATGAACATGTCAAAACAACCGATGGTTGTTCGCTCGTTCAGAGTTGCACAGTGGACGCGTAGCAGCTTAGTAGTCAAGTCCTCGGCCTATTAGTACCGGTCAACTGAACCCGTTACCGGGCTTACATTTCCGGCCTATCAACCCAGTCGTCTAGCTGGGGGCCTTACCCCACAAATGTGGGTGGGATACCTCATCTTGAAGCGAGCTTCCCGCTTAGATGCTTTCAGCGGTTATCCCTTCCGAACGTAGCTAACCAGCCGTGCCCCTGGCGGGACAACTGGCACACCAGAGGTTCGTCCGTCCCGGTCCTCTCGTACTAGGGACAGCCCTTCTCAAGTATCCTACGCGCACGGCGGATAGGGACCGAACTGTCTCACGACGTTCTAAACCCAGCTCGCGTACCGCTTTAATGGGCGAACAGCCCAACCCTTGGGACCTGCTACAGCCCCAGGATGCGACGAGCCGACATCGAGGTGCCAAACCATCCCGTCGATATGGACTCTTGGGGAAGATCAGCCTGTTATCCCCGGGGTACCTTTTATCCGTTGAGCGACACCGCTTCCACATGCCAGTGCCGGATCACTAGTCCCGACTTTCGTCCCTGCTCGACCTGTCAGTCTCACAGTCAAGCTCCCTTGTGCACTTGCACTCAACACCTGATTGCCAACCAGGCTGAGGGAACCTTTGGGCGCCTCCGTTACCCTTTAGGAGGCAACCGCCCCAGTTAAACTACCCACCAGACACTGTCCCTGAACCGGATAACGGTCCGAAGTTAGATACCCAAATCAACCAGAGTGGTATTTCAAGATTGCCTCCCCACCAACTGGCGTTGATGGTTCACCGGCTCCCACCTATCCTACACAAGCTAACTCAAGTACCAATGTCAAGCTATAGTAAAGGTCCCGGGGTCTTTCCGTCCTGCCGCGCGTAACGAGCATCTTTACTCGTAGTGCAATTTCGCCGGGCCTGTGGTTGAGACAGTGGGGAAGTCGTTACGCCATTCGTGCAGGTCGGAACTTACCCGACAAGGAATTTCGCTACCTTAGGATGGTTATAGTTACCACCGCCGTTTACTGGCGCTTAAGTTCTCCGCTTCGCCCCGAAGAGCTAACAGGTCCCCTTAACGTTCCAGCACCGGGCAGGCGTCAGTCCATATACATCGAATTACTTCTTCGCATGGACCTGTGTTTTTAGTAAACAGTCGCTTCCCCCTGCTCTCTGCGGCCATACAACGCTCCACCCGCGCGGGGCTTCACGTCTCCGGCCCCCCTTCTCCCTAAGTTACGGGGGCAATTTGCCGAGTTCCTTAACCACAGTTCGCCCGATCGCCTCGGTATTCTCTACCTGACCACCTGTGTCGGTTTGGGGTACGGGCCGCTAAGAACTCGCTAGAGGCTTTTCTCGGCAGCATAGGATCACTGACTTCACCTGAATCGGCTCGGCATCACGTCTCAGCCTATATGCGCCGCGGATTTGCCTACGGCACGGCCTACACGCTTACCCCGGCACAACCACCGGCCGGGCTCAGCTACCTTCCTGCGTCACCCCATCGCTTGACTACTACCCGCCAGGTTCCCACGCTCGCCTCGTTCGGTCCGAAGACCTCCCGAGGTTCGGGTGGTTAGCACAACGAGGTTCGTCAGGGTCGCTCTTTCGCGGGTACGGGAATATCAACCCGTTGTCCATCGACTACGCCTCTCGGCCTCGCCTTAGGTCCCGACTCACCCAGGGCGGATTAGCCTGGCCCTGGAACCCTTGGTCATCCGGCGGAAGGGTTTCTCACCCTTCTTTCGCTACTCATGCCTGCATTCTCACTCGTGCCGCGTCCACAACTAGGTCACCCCGTTGCTTCACTCGCGGCACGACGCTCCCCTACCCATCCACACACCTGCACAAGGAATCAAGTCCAAGCGAGGTTGAAATGTGAATGCCACAGCTTCGGCGGTGTGCTTGAGCCCCGCTACATTGTCGGCGCGGAACCACTTGACCAGTGAGCTATTACGCACTCTTTAAAGGGTGGCTGCTTCTAAGCCAACCTCCTGGTTGTCTATGCGACCCCACATCCTTTTCCACTTAGCACACGCTTAGGGGCCTTAGCTGGTGATCTGGGCTGTTTCCCTCTCGACTACGAAGCTTATCCCCCGCAGTCTCACTGCCGCGCTCTCACTTACCGGCATTCGGAGTTTGGCTGATTTCGGTAAGCTTGTGGGCCCCCTAGACCATCCAGTGCTCTACCTCCGGCAAGAAACACGCGACGCTGCACCTAAATGCATTTCGGGGAGAACCAGCTATCACGGAGTTTGATTGGCCTTTCACCCCTAACCACAGGTCATCCCCCAACTTTTCAACGTTGGTGGGTTCGGCCCTCCACGCGGTCTTACCCGCGCTTCAGCCTGCCCATGGCTAGATCACTCCGCTTCGGGTCTAGAGCATGCGACTAAAGG
>NZ_JBEXLR010000180.1:0-2819 GCF_040610095.1 Micromonospora sp. NPDC004540 | reverse complement strand
ACGCCCTATTCAGACTCGCTTTCGCTACGGCTCCCCCACACGGGTTAACCTCGCCACATGCCACTAACTCGCAGGCTCATTCTTCAAAAGGCACGCCGTCACCCCGCAAGGCTCCGACGGATTGTAGGCGAACGGTTTCAGGTACTATTTCACTCCCCTCCCGGGGTACTTTTCACCATTCCCTCACGGTACTCGTCCGCTATCGGTCACCAGGAAGTATTTAGGCTTACCAGGTGGTCCTGGCAGATTCACGGCAGATTTCAGGGGTCCGCCGCTACTCGGGAACACCCACAGGAGGTCAGCAGCTTTCACCTACCGGACTATCACCGTCTACGGTCAGCCTTTCCAGACTGTTCAACTAGCCACTGACTTTGTAACTCCTCACACGAGTGTCAGCTCGTGTCGCAGGGTCCCACAACCCCGACCACGCAACCCCTGACAGGTATCACACGCAGCCGGTTTAGCCTCAATCCGCTTTCGCTCGCCACTACTCACGGAATCACTTGTTGTTTTCTCTTCCTACGGGTACTGAGATGTTTCACTTCCCCGCGTTCCCCCCACACACCCTATGTGTTCAGGTGCGGGTGACACCACATGACTGGTGCCGGGTTTCCCCATTCGGACACCCTGGGATCACAGCTTGGTTGACAGCTCCCCCAGGCCTATCGCGGCCTCCCACGTCCTTCATCGGCTCCTGGTGCCAAGGCATCCACCGTTCGCCCTTGACAACTTGACCACAAAGATGCTCGCGTCCACTGTGCAATTCTCAACAAACGACCAACCCACAACCCACAAGCCCCACACCAGCCCGACGATCCGCCGGCGGTATGCGAGACCAGGCCATGCCTGGCGCCTCGACGAGCTCACGCCCGCCTTCAAGGCTCTGAAAGACAACCGAGGTTGTTCCTTCAGGACCCAACAGGGTGCTTTACGCCGAACCCCAGCCGCATCACATCCGCCGTTCCTGCACCCCGAAGGGCGTGTACTAGACATCCGCGACCGTTGCCGGCATCCGACTAACCAGTGTCTCCGCCATTGAGCACCCCGACCCGACATTCGCGGGCCGCGGGCTCCTTGCACCCTTTCAGGTGAAGGTGCTCCTTAGAAAGGAGGTGATCCAGCCGCACCTTCCGGTACGGCTACCTTGTTACGACTTCGTCCCAATCGCCAGCCCCACCTTCGACGGCTCCCTCCCTTACGGGTTGGGCCACCGGCTTCGGGTGTTGCCGACTTTCGTGACGTGACGGGCGGTGTGTACAAGGCCCGGGAACGTATTCACCGCAGCGTTGCTGATCTGCGATTACTAGCGACTCCGACTTCACGGGGTCGAGTTGCAGACCCCGATCCGAACTGAGACCGGCTTTTTGGGATTCGCTCCACCTCACGGTATCGCAGCCCATTGTACCGGCCATTGTAGCATGCGTGAAGCCCTGGACATAAGGGGCATGATGACTTGACGTCATCCCCACCTTCCTCCGAGTTGACCCCGGCAGTCTTCGATGAGTCCCCGCCATAACGCGCTGGCAACATCGAACGAGGGTTGCGCTCGTTGCGGGACTTAACCCAACATCTCACGACACGAGCTGACGACAGCCATGCACCACCTGTGACCGCCCCCGAAGGACCCCACATCTCTGCAGGTTTTGCGGCCATGTCAAACCCAGGTAAGGTTCTTCGCGTTGCATCGAATTAATCCGCATGCTCCGCCGCTTGTGCGGGCCCCCGTCAATTCCTTTGAGTTTTAGCCTTGCGGCCGTACTCCCCAGGCGGGGCGCTTAATGCGTTAGCTGCGGCACAGGGAACCGGAGAGGCCCCCCACACCTAGCGCCCAACGTTTACAGCGTGGACTACCAGGGTATCTAATCCTGTTCGCTCCCCACGCTTTCGCTCCTCAGCGTCAGTATCGGCCCAGAGACCCGCCTTCGCCACCGGTGTTCCTCCTGATATCTGCGCATTTCACCGCTACACCAGGAATTCCAGTCTCCCCTACCGAACTCTAGCCTGCCCGTATCGACTGCAGGCCCGCAGTTGAGCTGCGGGTTTTCACAGTCGACGCGACAAGCCGCCTACGAGCTCTTTACGCCCAATAAATCCGGACAACGCTCGCGCCCTACGTCTTACCGCGGCTGCTGGCACGTAGTTGGCCGGCGCTTCTTCTGCAGGTACCGTCACTTACGCTTCGTCCCTGCTGAAAGAGGTTTACAACCCGAAGGCCGTCATCCCTCACGCGGCGTCGCTGCATCAGGCTTCCGCCCATTGTGCAATATTCCCCACTGCTGCCTCCCGTAGGAGTCTGGGCCGTGTCTCAGTCCCAGTGTGGCCGGTCGCCCTCTCAGGCCGGCTACCCGTCGTCGCCTTGGTAGGCCATCACCCCACCAACAAGCTGATAGGCCGCGAGCCCATCCCAGGCCGAAAAACTTTCCACCAAGCCTCATGCGAGGCCAGGTCATATTCGGTATTAGCCCCGGTTTCCCGGGGTTATCCCAAAGCCTAGGGCAGGTTGCTCACGTGTTACTCACCCGTTCGCCGCTCGAGTACCCCGAAGGGCCTTTCCGCTCGACTTGCATGTGTTAAGCACGCCGCCAGCGTTCGTCCTGAGCCAGGATCAAACTCTCCAACAAAAAACTTTGTTGAACAATCATCCTGACAACAAAAGTGTTGCCAAAGGAATCCCAACCAGCAAACCCTCCCAAAGAAGAGCTGCCAGTCCGGGGTATAAATCAATTTGGCACTGGCTTATCAAGCACCCTGTTGAGTTCTCAAAGAACAACCACACACCATCCGGAAACCCCGCACCAGCAGGACCCCCGTCCGGGGCA
>NZ_JBEXLR010000179.1:0-5530 GCF_040610095.1 Micromonospora sp. NPDC004540 | reverse complement strand
GGCCGAGCACGACCGTGGCGCAGCCCGCCGGCACCGGCACGGCGGCCAGGTGCCGGGCCGCGCCGACGACCAGACCGGCCCCGGCCAGCGCCTCGGCGAGGGCGGGGTGCGCCGGCCGGCCGGCGGCGTCGACCCCCGCCACGAGCACGGTCGGGGTCACGCGGCCCACCGCCCGGAGGAGGCGACCACCCGGGCGCCCGCGAAGTCCACCATGGCCACGTCGACGGTGACCGCGTGGCCGGCGAAGCGGCGCAGCACCTGCCGGACCCGGCGGCAGAGCAGGTCCCCGGCCGGTCCGAGCAGCCCGGCGGCCGCCCACAACTCGTACGCGTGCCGGCCGGTGTTGGCCGCGGCCACCGCGGCGACCAGGTCCGGGTGGCCGCCGGCCTCGGCGGTGACGGCACCGAGCAGCGACAGGTCCACCTTGGACCGGGTGTAGTGGGTCATGAGGATGCCGGCGGCGAGCTTGGCCAGCTTGCCGGCCATGCCGACGAAGACCACTCCGGTCATCCCGTCGCCGACGGCGGCGGTGACCGCCGCGCCGGTGAAGTCGCCCACCTCGACGAAGCACACCTCGGGCAGCTCCGGCAGGAGGGCCCGGGCGGCCCGCTCGGTACGCCCGCCGGTGCAGAGCACCACGGTCCGCTCCCCCTGGGCGGCCATCACGTGCACGGCCTGCACCACGCTGGCCCGCCAGGAGGCGGTGGAGAACGGCCGGACGATCCCGGTGGTGCCGAGGATGGAGATGCCGCCGAGGATGCCGAGCCGCCGGTTGGTGGTCTTGCGGGCCATGATCTCGCCGCGCGGCACGCTGATCACCACGCGGACCCCGGTCTCGCCGAGGTCGACCACCTCGGCGACGGCCTGCCCGATCATGCGACGCGGGGTCTCGTTGATGGCCGGGCCGCCCACATCGAGGCCGAGCCCCGGCCGGGTGACCGTGCCGACGCCCGGCCCGCCGTCGAGGCGCAGCCCCGGCTCGTCCCGCCAGGTGACGGTGGCGGTCAGCTCGGCGCCGTGGGTGACGTCCGGGTCGTCGCCGGCGTCCTTGACCACCACGGCCTCGGCCCGCCGGGCCGGTTCCAGGTCGCAGCGGGCCACCGCGAAGCTGACCCGCCGGCCGGCCGGCAGGCCGATCTCCACCTGGCGCTGCGGCTCGCCGGTGACCAGCGCGGTCAGCGCCGCCTTGGTCGCCGCGGTGGCGCACGCGCCGGTGGTCCAGCCGGTGCGCAGCGCGGTGGGCCGGACCTTCGCCGTACGCGGCAGGTCCGGCTCGCGCAGCGGCGGCTCGGCGTACGTCACCGGCCGTCCCCGGCCGGGTCGGCGGCGTCGCCGGAGCGGGCCCGGCGCAGCGCGGCGCGGGCGCCCGGCTCGGCCCGGCGGTAGGTGTGGAAGTGCCCGGGGTGGTAGAGGTGCGAGCGGGTGCCGGTGGCGGCCAGCGCCGGCCCGACCAGGAACAGCGTGTGCTTCCACAGCTTGTGTGCCTTGACGGTGGCCTCCAGCTCGCCCAGCGCGCACCGGACCACCAGCTCGTCCGGCCAGGTCGCCTGGTAGGCGACCACCACCGGGGTCTCCGGCGGGTAGCCGCCGGCCAGCAGCTCCGCCTGCGCCTGCCCGGAGCGGGCGGCGGAGAGGAAGAGCGCCATGGTGGTGCCGTGCCGGGCGAACTCGCGGACCCGCTCGCCGGGCGGCATGGGCGTCTTGCCGCCCTCCAAGCGGGTGAGGATCACCGACTGGGCGACCTCGGGGATGGTCAGTTCCCGGCCGACCAGCGCGGCGACCGCGGTGAACGAGGACACCCCGGGCACCACCTCCACGGCCAGGCCGAGGGCCCGGCACAGGTCGAGCTGCTCCTGCACGGCGCCCCACAGGGCCGGGTCGCCGGAGTGGATCCGCGCCACGGTCAGCCCGTCGGCGGCGGCCCGCTCGTAGAGCGGCCGCACCCCCTCGATGGGCAGCTGGGAGGAGTCGACGATCTCGGCGCCCGGGCGGGCGTGGGAGAGCACGTCGGCGTGCACAAGGCTGGCCGCCCAGATCACCACGTCGGCCCCGGCGATGACCCGGGCGGCGCGCAGGGTGAGCAGGTCGGCGGCGCCGGGGCCGGCCCCGACGAACCAGACCTTTCCGGTGGCGGTCACAGGTTCCCTCCCCGCCGGTCCCGGCGGGCCGGGACCAGCAGCGTCGACAGGTACGGCAGGTCGGCGGCGGCGTCCACCGGCCCGATCCGCTCCCCGGGCAGGCCGAGCGCCCGCCCCAGCACGGCGTCGGCCAGCCGGTCCTGCCGGCGCAGCTCGTCCACCAGGTCGGGGTGGCGGCGCCAGCCCTTGTAGACGACGACGGTGCCGGGGCCGGCGAGCGCGTCGGCGACCGGCGTGAGCCCGGCCGTGGCGGGCAGCAGGGTGAGCGGTTCGCGGCCCTCGCACAGCGGCACGCCGGCCCGGGCGGCCAGGTCCTGCATGGCGGTGATGCCGGGCACGGTGCGCACCTCGACCCCGGGCCGCCGGGCCCGGACCCCGTCGGCGAGGTAGCCGAAGGTGGAGTAGACGTTGGGGTCGCCGATGGTGGCGAAGGCGACCGACCGGGCGCCGGAGTCGAGGGCGGCCACCACGGCCGCCGCCGCGGCGTCCCACGCGCGCTCCCGGCGGGCGGTCACCCCGCCCCGGTCGTCCAGGGCGAACGGCAGCCGGCGCAGCCGGTCCGCGGGCACGTGCGCCCGCACGGTGGTCTCGGCCCGGCCGGCGGGCGTGTCCGGGTCCGCGGCGTGCCGGTCCAGCACGGGTACGAACACCAGGTCGGCCTCGGCCAGCAGCCGCGCGGCCTTGAGCGTCAGCAGCTCGGGGTCGCCGGGTCCGACCCCGACCCCGGTCAGCACGGCGGCGGGCGACCGCTCCCCGCCGGCGGGCGCGGGCCGGGCCGGGCCGGTCGCGGCGGCCGGCCGGTGGCTGGGCGGGTTCACCGGCTCGCCGCCTCGACCAGCCGGCGGGCCGCCGCCGGGTGACCGGCCCAGTGGGTGTGCAGGTAGGACGCGTGCACCCGGCCGGTCACGAAGCCGTGCGGCGCGCCGTCCCAGTGCCACGCGGGACGGTCGCCGTGCCCGGGGTCGGTGACGGTGCGGTGGAAATCGTGCCCGCGTACCGGGTCGCCGGCGCGGTGCGCCGGGGAGTCGGCGGCGGCCACGGCGTCGCGGTAGCCGAGGGTGAGCCGGCCGGTCATCCGGGCGGTGTGGTCGAGCCGCCCGCACATCGGCACCCCGTCGAGGGCGCGGCCGAGGTAGAGCAGCCCGGCGCACTCGGCGACCACCGGGCCGTCGAAGCCGGCCAGCTCGGCGCGGAGCGCGGTGTTGCCGGCCAGGGCGTCGGCGTGCAGCTCGGGAAAGCCGCCGCCGATCACCACCGCCCGGGTGCCGGGCGGCAGGGCCTCGTCGCGCAGCGGGTCGAGGGTCACCACCTCCGCGCCGGCCGCGGTGAGCAGCTCGGCGGTCTCCGCGTACGAGAAGGTGAAGGCCGCGCCGCCGGCGACCGCGACGACCGGGCGGGCGGTGCCGGCGGGACCGCCGACCGCGGCGGCCGGATCCCAGGCGGGCGCGGTGAGGGGCGGCGCGCTGCGGGCCAGCGCCAGCACGGCGTCGAGGTCCACCGTCGACTCGACCAGGTCGGCGAGCGCGGCCACCACGGCGACCGACTCGGGCGCGCGTTCGGCGACCGGCACCAACCCCAGGTGGCGGGAGGGCGCGGCCACCTCGGCGGCCCGGGTCACCGCGCCGAGCACCGGCACGTCCACCTCGGCGAGCGCGTCGCGGAGCAGCGTCTCGTGCCGGGGCGAGCCGACCCGGTTGAGGATCACCCCGCCGATGCGCACCGCCGGGTCGAAGGCGCGCAGGCCGAGCACCAGCGCGGCGGCGGAGCGGCCCTGCGCCGTGGTGTCGAGGACCAGCAGCACCGGCGCCTCGATGAGCCGGGCGACGTGCGCCGTGGAGGCGTACCCGCCGTGCCCGACCGCGCCGTCGTGCAGCCCCATCACCCCCTCCACCACGGCCACGTCGGCCGGGGTGGGCACGGTCGCGCCGTGGCGCAGCAGCGGGGCGATCCGCTCCGGCCCGACCAGCCAGGGGTCGAGGTTGCGGCCGGGACGGCCGGCGGCGAGCGCGTGGTAGCCGGGGTCGATGTAGTCGGGGCCGACCTTGTGCGGGCTGACCGCCAGGCCGCGGCGGCGCAGCGCGGCGAGCAGCCCGGTGGCCACGGTGGTCTTGCCGTGCCCGCTGGCCGGGGCGGCGACGACCACCCGGGGCAGCGCCCAGTCGGTCACCATTCGATGCCCTTCTGACCCTTCTGGCCGGCGTCCATCGGGTGCTTGACCTTGGTCAGCTCGGCGACCAGGTCGGCCGCCTCGACCAGCCGCGGGTCGGCGTCCCGGCCGGTGATCACCACGTGCTGGAAGCCGGGCCGGTCGCGCAGCGTGGCGACCACCTCGTCCACGTCGACCCAGCCCCACTTCATCGGGTACGTGAACTCGTCGAGCACGTAGAGCCCGTAGCGCTCGGCGGCCAGGTCGCGCCGGATCTGCCGCCACCCCTCCCGGGCGTCCTCGGCGTGGTCGGCCGCGCCGCCGCGCTGGATCCAGGACCAGCCCTCGCCCATCTTGTGCCAGGTCACCGGGGCGCCCTGCCCGGTGCGCTCGTGCACCTCGCCGAGGGCCCGGAAGGCGTTCTCCTCACCGACCCGCCACTTGGCGCTCTTGACGAACTGGAAGACGCCGACGGGCAGCCCGGCGGTCCAGGCCCGCAGCGCCAGCCCGAACGCGGCGGTCGACTTCCCCTTCATCTGTCCGGTGTGCACGATCAGCAGCGGCCGGTGGCGCCGCTGCCGGGTGGTCAGCCCGTCGGCGGGCACGTGGCTCGGTTTCCCCTGCGGCATCAGGCAACGCTCCTCGTGGTGAGGCCGACGAGCGGGCCTCCGGCCACGTCGGCGAGGTGGTGGTGCGGGGCGTGCAGTTGGGCGGCGAGGCGGCGGGCCAGGTGCAGGCGGACCGGGCCGGACTCGCAGTCGACGACGACGCAGGGCGCGCCGGTGGCGGCGAGCACCGCGGCGGCGTGGGCGGCCCGGTCGAGGGGGCGGGGGCCGGCGGTGGCCCGGCCGTCGGTGACCACCAGCACGAGGGGGCGGCGCTTCGGGTCGCGCAGCCGCTCCACCCGTAGCAGGTCGGCCGCCGCGAGCAGCCCCTCCGCCAGCGGGGTACGCCCGCCGGTGGGCAGCTCGGCGAGCCGGGTCGAGGCGGCCAGCACGGACGACGTGGCCGGGAGGAGAGTCTGCGCGCCCGTGCCCCGGAAGGCGACCACGGCCACCTTGTCCCGCCGCTGGTACGCGTCGGTGAGCAGCGCCAGCACCGCGCCCTTCACGGTGGACATCCGCTCCCGGGCGCCCATCGACCCGCTGGCGCACCGCTCCGTTCGGTGGCCGTGATCAGCGGAGCGAAAAACTCGCTGACCGCGGGCGGACAGGAGTGTCGGCCGGCCCGCAACGCGCCTCCGTCA
>NZ_JBEXLR010000178.1:0-5534 GCF_040610095.1 Micromonospora sp. NPDC004540 | reverse complement strand
GGAGCCGGCCAGCGACGTGCGGGCCGTGGACCTGCCGGCAGCGCCGGACCCGGCCGCCGAGGTGGCCGGCGCGGACCCGAAGGGCGACCCGAACCGTGACGGCACGCCGGCGGCCGGCGAGCGGCGGAGCTTCTTCGCCCCGGAGCCGGCCCCGGCCGACCTGCCCGAGCCCCCGGCGTCGCCCCGGCCGCGGATCCCGATGTTCGAGGACGTGGCCCCGGGCAACGTCCGGCCGGCCTGGCCGATCGCCCCCGCCGCGAACTGGCCGGTCACCCCGCGCGGCGGCACCGAGCCGCCCGCGCCGGGTGGTCCGACCGCCGGCCGGCACGGCGACCCCGACGGCACCGCGGCCCCCGGGGCCACCCGGCCCGAGCCGGCGCCGCGACCCCGGCACCGCGCCCTGCCCGACCTGGGCCGGAGCAACGGCTGGGACGCCTTCGCCAACGCCCGCCACGCCGGCCCGACCACCCCGCCGCCCGGCGGCGAGGCCCCGGACACCACCGCCCCGGACCCGGACACCACCGGCCCGGCCCTCCCCGCGTGGGGCGGTCCCGCCCCGGAGGCCGCCGGCAGCGCAGCCGCCGGCCGGCACGCCGACATGTCCGTGGCCGACGTGTCCGAGGCCGACGCGGCCCCCGAGGCGGCCGGTGGGAAGGCCAAGGCCCGGCGCGGCCTGTTCCGGCGCAACCGGGGCAAGGGCGGCGAGCCGGCCGAGGTCGACCGCGGGTCCGAGCCGCTCGCGGCGAAGGACGAGGAGTACGTCGACTGGGTCGCCGGCCTCGCCTCGGACGACGACGCGGACGGCGCCCGGTCCCTGCGTACGGGCCGGCACCACCGCGACTGAGCCCGTCGGGGCCGGGCCAAGGAGCGGCCCGGCCCCGGCCGGCGCTCAGGCCAACGGCCCGGCCCCGCCCGGCGCTCAGGCCAACGGCCCGGCCCCGGCCGGCGCTCAGGCCAGCGGCAGGTAGACCCGGGAGCCGCCGGCCACGAACTCCTCCGACTTGTCCTTCATGCCGCGCGCCGCGTAGTCCTTCAGCTCCTGGGTGATCTTCATGGAGCAGAACTTCGGCCCGCACATCGAGCAGAAGTGGGCGGTCTTCGCCGGCTCGGCCGGCAGCGTCGCGTCGTGGTACGACCGGGCGGTCTCCGGGTCCAGCGCCAGGTTGAACTGGTCCTCCCAGCGGAACTCGAACCGCGCCTTGGAGAGCGCATCGTCCCAGGCCTGCGCCCCCGGGTGCCCCTTGGCCAGGTCGGCCGCGTGCGCCGCGATCTTGTACGCGATCACGCCCGCCTTCACGTCGTCCCGGTCCGGCAGCCCGAGGTGCTCCTTCGGCGTGACGTAGCAGAGCATCGCGGTGCCGAACATGCCGATCATCGCGGCGCCGATCGCCGAGGTGATGTGGTCGTACGCGGGCGCGATGTCGGTGGTCAGCGGGCCGAGCGTGTAGAACGGGGCCTCGTGGCACCACTCCTGCTGGAGGTCCACGTTCTCCTTGATCTTGTGCATCGGCACATGGCCGGGCCCCTCGATCATCACCTGGACGTCGTGCGCCCAGGCGATCTTCGTCAGCTCGCCGAGGGTGCGCAGCTCGGCGAACTGCGCCTCGTCGTTGGCATCCGCGATCGAGCCCGGCCGCAGCCCGTCGCCGAGCGAGAACGTCACGTCGTACTGCGCGAGCAGCGCGCACAGCTCGTCGAAGTGGGTGTAGAGGAAGTTCTCCTCGTGGTGCGCCAGGCACCAGGCCGCCATGATCGAGCCGCCCCGGGAGACGATCCCGGTGACCCGGTCCACCGCCAGCGGCACGTACGGCAGCAGCACCCCGGCGTGCACCGTCATGTAGTCGACGCCCTGCTCGGCCTGCTCGACCACGGTCTCGCGGAACACCTCCCAGCTCAGCTTCACCGGGTCGCCGCCGACCTTCTCCAGGGCCTGGTAGATCGGCACGGTGCCGATCGGCACCGGCGAGTTCCGCACGATGGCCTCGCGGGTCTCGTGGATCCGCTTGCCGGTGGACAGGTCCATCACGGTGTCCGCGCCCCACCGGGTGGCCCAGGTCAGCTTCTCCACCTCCTCGGCGACCGAGGAGGTCACCGCCGAGGTGCCGATGTTGGCGTTGACCTTGACCAGGAACGCCCTGCCGATGATCGCCGGCTCGCACTCCGGGTGGTTGACGTTGAGCGGCAGCACGGCCCGCCCGGCCGCGATCTCGTCCCGGACGAACTCCGGCGCGACCCCCTCCCGGATCGCCACGAACTCCATCTCCGGAGTGACCAGCCCGGCCCGGGCGTACGCGAGCTGGGTCGGCCGCTTCCCGTCGACGCCCGCCAGCGGGGTGCCGGCGCCGCGCACGGGGGCGACGTCCCCGCGGGCCGCGATCCACGGCCCGCGCAGCGGCGGCAGCCCGACCTCCGGCTCCGAGCCCGGGCCGGAGGTGTCGTAGAGCCGGACCGGCGCGTTGTCCCCGGTCAGCTCGACCTCGGCGAACGGCACCCGGACGTCCGGGCGTGACCCCTCGACGTAGACCTTGCGACGTGCGTGCATGACAGCCTCCCTGTCGCTCAAGCGGACCAGCCGAAGTGGTCCAGCGGGCCGCGTCCCGCGCCCAACTTCCAGTCCCGCGCGCCGGTCAGCGCGCGGCTCACGTACTCCTTGGCGGCGGCCACCGCGACCGGCACCGGGTCGCCCGTCGCCAGCCGGACGGCGATCGCCGCCGAGAACGAGCACCCGGTGCCGTGGTTGTGCCGGGTGGGCACCCGGGGCGCGCGCAGCAGCGTGGTCGCGCCGCCGCCGGCCAGCACGTCCACCGACTCGCCGGCCGCGTCGACGTCGCCGCCGGTCACCACCACGTGCGCCGGGCCGCGGGCCGCCAGCGCCTCGGCCGCCGCGACCATCTCCTCGACCGTGGTCACCGGGCGCCCGGTGAGGGCCGCCGCCTCCGCGCAGTTCGGCGTCGCCACCTCGGCGTACGGGAGCAGCCGCTCGACCGCCTCCACCACGCCGAGCCGGTGCCCACTGGTGGCGACCAGCACCGGGTCGACGACGAGTCGGGGCAGCCGGCCGGTCTCCGCCGCCTCGGCCACCGCGTCGGCGACCGCCGGGGTGCCGAGCATGCCGGTCTTCACGGCGCGCACGTCGAAGTCGCCGAGCACGCTGTCGAGCTGGTCGCGCACGGTCTGCGGGGGCAGCGGCAGGACGGCGTCCACGCCCCGGGTGTTCTGCGCGGTGACCGCGGTGAGCACGCTGGTCCCGTACGCGCCGAGGGCGGCGAAGACCTTGAGGTCGGCCTGGATGCCGGCGCCGCCGCCGGAATCTGATCCGGCGATGGTGAGTGTTGTCTTCGGCGTCACTCTTTTTCCTCTGTGGTTGCGGTTGGGGGCTGCGGCCGACCGTGCCCAGCCATTTCGGTGAGCGTGGCGGCGACCTCGGACGGGTCTCCGGCGCGCATGAGCGCGCCGAGCACCGCCACCCCGGCGGCGCCGGCCGCGACGCACTCCCGGACCTGTTCCGGAGTCTCGATGCCGCCCAGCGCGAGCACCGGAACCGGGCTCGCGGCGATCAGAGCGCGCAGCCCGTCGGGGCGCAGGGGCGGGCCGTAGCCGGGTTTGGTCCGCGTCGGGAAGACCGGCGACAGCGTCACGTAGTCCTCGGTGCTGAGCCGGGCCAGCTCCGGGGCGTCGTGGCAGGAGCGGCCGACCAGTCCGACGGCCGGCGGCGGGTACGGGCCGGCGGCCGGCAGGTGGACGGCGTCGCCGTCGAGCGGATCGGGGCCGGCGACGATCAGCCTGCCGCCGGCGTCGGCGAGGATCGCGCGCAGCTCGACGGCCAGGGCGGCCCGCTCGGCCCGGGACAGGTCCTTCTCCCGCAGCACCACCCAGCGCACTCCCCCGGCCACGGCCGCCGCCACGACCTCGGCCAGCGGCCGCCGCGCCACCCGTCGGTCGGTCAGCAGCACGACGCCCGACGGCACGGTGCGGGCCGGATCCGGGCCGAGATCGACGGCGGCGGGCGCCGTCACAGCTCGGGCCTTCCCTCGTCGGGGGTGGAGGCGAGGGCGTGGAAGCGCCGGGCGATCCGGCCCGCGCCGTGGGCCAGCCGCCCCGCCTCGACGGCGTGCCGCATGGCGGTGGCCATCGCCACCGGGTCGGCGGCCCGGGTGACCGCGCTGGCCAGCAGCACGGCGTCGCAGCCCAGCTCCATGGCGAGTGCGGCGTCGGAGGCGGTGCCGATCCCGGCGTCGAGGATCACCGGCACGTCCACGCCCTGCCGGATCAGCCGGATGTGGTGCGGGTTGGTGATCCCCAGCCCGGAGCCGATCGGCGCGCCGGCCGGCATCACCGCCGCGCATCCCACGTCGACCAGCCGCCGGGCCAGGATCGGATCGTCCGACGTGTACGGCAGGACCGTGAACCCGTCGGCCACCAAATCCTCGGCGGCGCGCAGCAGCTCCACCCCGTCCGGCAGCAGCGTGCGCTCGTCGCCGATCACCTCCAACTTCACCCAGTCGGTGTCGAACGCCTCCCGGGCCAACTGCGCCACCTTCACCGCCTCGGACGCGGTGAAGCAGCCGGCGGTGTTCGGCAGCAGCCGTACCCCGCACCGGTCCAGCACGTCGAGCAGGCCCCCGGCGGCGCCCGGGGCGGTGTCCACCCGGCGCAGCGCCAGGGTGACCAGCTCGGTGCCGGAGGCGCGGATCGCCTGCTCCAGCACGTGGAGGTTGGCCGCACCGCCGGTGCCCAGGATGAGCCGGGAGCCGAAGCCGACCCCACCGATCTCGAAGGACATCCGCCTCACCCGCCCTGGGCGGCGCTGAGCACCTCGACCCGGTCGCCGGCGCGCAGCACGGTCGCCGACCAGCCGCCGCGTGGCACCACCTCACCGTTCACCGCGACCGCCAGGCCGCGCTCCTGGGCGGTGACCGCGCGGACCAGGTCCGCGACGGTCGAGCCGCCGGGCAGGTCCCGTCCCGCGCCGTTGACGATCAGTTCCACCTGGGCTCCTTCCCGAACCGGTCCGGGGTGAAGGGGGCGAGCAGCGGGTCCGGCTCGCCGGTGACGATCAGCTCGGTGACCAGGTCGGCGGTGACCGGGGTGAGCACGATGCCGTGCCGGTGGTGCCCGGTGGCGACGAGCACGCCGGACCGGCCCGGCAGCGGCCCGATGATCGGCGCGTTGTCCGGCGTGCCGGGGCGCAGCCCGGCGGTCGCCTCCACGAGGTCGTACTCGGCCAGCTCCGGCACCAGGTCGACGGCGGCGCGGAGCAGCCGGAGCACTCCGCCGGCGGTCACCTCGGTGTCGGCGCGCTCCTCGACGGTCGCCCCGACCACCACCTCCCCGCTGTCCCGGGGCACCAGGTAGATCGACTCGCCGTCGGCGTACCCCCGGATCACGTGCCGGAAGTCCGGCGCGCCGCGACCGGGCGCGCGGAGCCGGAGCACCTGGCCCTTGACCGGCCGGACCGGCAGCCCGGTCAGCGCGGCGGCGCCACAGCCGGCCGCGACCACGGTGACCCGGGCGTCCACCTCGGACAGCGCGCC
>NZ_JBEXLR010000177.1:0-5664 GCF_040610095.1 Micromonospora sp. NPDC004540 | reverse complement strand
GGGCCGGGCCCCGCCGCCCGGGCCCCGCGGGCGCCCGCCGGGCGAGGGACCAGCGCCCGTCGCGGTGAGCCGCGTCGCGGACGAGGGGGAGGACCATGACTGCACGGATCCGGGGCGACGGCGACCGTGAGCGGTGGCGCGACCGGGGCGGTCGGGCCGAGGAGCGGTACATCGACGAGGACGACGAGGAGGCGATCAGCGCGGCCGAGGCCGCCCGGGAGGGGCTGCGCCAGATCGTGGCCCTGACCGGCCGGGATCCGCTCGGGATCACCTCGATCCAGCCCACCGACGACGGCTGGCTGATCGGGGTGGAGGTGGTCGAGGACCACCGCATCCCGGCGTCGACCGACCTGCTCGGCCTCTACGAGGTCGAGCTGGACATGACCGGCAGCCTGCTCGGCTACCGGCGGACGCGCCGCTACCAGCGCGGCAAGGGGGACTGAGATGACCATTGGGCGGGCGCCGTCGGTCGTGCAGAACTCCGGTCAGGTGCTGCCGGCCGGCCACGAGCCGGCGAACCTCGGCGACATCCTGGAACGGGTGCTCGACCGGGGCATCGTGATCGCCGGTGACATCCGGGTCAGCCTGCTCGACATCGAGCTGCTGACGCTGAAGCTGCGGCTGGTCATCGCCTCGGTGGACACCGCGCGGCAGATCGGCATCGACTGGTGGGAGCACGACCCGTGGCTCAGTTCGCGGGCCCGCCCGCCGGTCGAGCCGGGCCCGCGGGACCCGGAGGAGGTCGAGGCGTCCCGCCGGCCGCGGGTGGCCGCCAGGGCCGAGCGGGCCGAGCGGGACGCGCGGGAGGGCTGGCATGACCACGACCTCTGACCCCACCCCGGACACCGGGACCGCCGTCTGGCTGCACGGCGTGGTCGCCGGCACGGCCACGCCGGCCGGGCTTCCCGGCATCGCCGGCACGCCGGTCCGGCCCGTGGCCGCCGCCGGCCTGGTCGCCGTGGTCAGCGACGCCCCGCTCAGCGAGTACGGCGAGGCCGCGCTGCGCCGCAACCTGGAGGACCTGGCCTGGCTGGAGCGGGCCGCCCGGGCCCACCATGCCGTGGTGGACGCGCTGTCCCGGGCCGGCGCGGTGGTGCCGGCCCGGCTCGCCACGGTCCACCGCGACGACGACCGGGTGGCCCGGGTGCTGGTCGAGCGGCGCGACGAGCTGGCCGGCACGCTGGCCCGGCTCGCCGGCCGCGCCGAGTGGGGCGTCAAGGGGTACGTGGTGCCCGGCGCGCCCCCACGGGTCGAGGAACCCGCCGGCGGGGGCGGCGCCGGCGCGGCATACCTGCGGCGGCGCCGGGCCCAGCTCACCGCCCGGGAGGAGGGGCAGCGGGTCGCCGCCGACGGGGCCGCCGCCGTGCACGCCGCCCTCGCCGGGTACGCCGTCGCCGGCCGTCGGCACGCCCCGCAGGACCGGCGGCTCTCCGGCGCGCCCACCGCCATGGTGCTCAACGGGGCGTACCTGGTCGACCGGGACCGGTGGGACGGCTTCGCCGCGCTGGCCCGCGAGCTGGCCGAGGGCCACCCGGAGCTGCGGCTGGAGCTGACCGGCCCGTGGCCGCCGTACTCCTTCGTGGCGGAACCGGAGGCGGAGCCGGCATGGGCGTGACCACGCTGGCGCCGAGCAGCGCCGACGACCCGCTGACCTACCGGCCGGTGGCCCTGGTCGACCTGCTCGACCGGGTGCTCGCCACCGGCGTGGTGATCACCGGCGACATCACCCTGGCCATCGCGGACATCGACCTGGTCCGCGTCTCGCTGCGCGCGCTCATCGCCTCGGTCGGCGCGCTCGCCCCGCCCGAGCCGGAGGCCACGCCGTGACCGGCCGGGACGAGGCGGCCGACCTGGCGGCGGCGCTGGGCGAGCCGCGGTGGACGGCGCCCCGGGTCCGGCCGCTCGACCGGCGGCTCGCCGTGGACCAGGACTCGGTCGAGCGCGGGCTGGCCAGCCTCGTGCTCACCGTGATCGAGCTGCTGCGGCAACTGATGGAACGGCAGGCGCTGCGCCGGGTCGACCTGGGTGACCTGACCGACGAGCAGGTGGAACGGGTCGGCGCCACGCTGATGGCGCTGGAGGAGCAGATGACCCAGCTCCGCGAGTACTTCGGCCTCGCACCCGAGGACCTCAACCTCGACCTCGGCCTGCTCGGCCCGCTGCTGCCCACCGACTGAGTCGGCCGGCTCACCGCCGGGTGGCCGCGTACGCCGCCAGGTGGGCGAGCTGGACCGGGTCGAGGGACGGGCGGACGCGGGCGCGGGCCGTCTCGACGTGCGCGGCGGTGACCGTGCTGGCCGCCAGCGACTCGCGCATCGCGGCGAGGGCCGCCTCGCGGATCAGCGCGGCGCAGTCGGCCGCCGAGAAGCCGTCCAGCTCCGCGCCGAGCGCGGTCAGGTCCACGTCGGGCGCGAGCGGGACGTTCCGGGCGGCCGCCCGGAGGATCTCCCCGCGGGCCGGGCCGTCCGGCGGCGGCACGTACACGAGGCGTTCCAGCCGGCCGGGGCGGAGCAGCGCCGGGTCGACCAGCTCCGGCCGGTTCGTCGCGCCGACCACCACAACGTTGCGCAGCGCCTCCACCCCGTCCAGCTCGGTGAGCAGGGCGGCGACCACCCGGTCGGTGGTGCCCCCGTCGGTGGCCTGGCCGCGGACCGGGGCGAGGGCGTCCACCTCGTCGAGGAAGACCAGGGTGGGCGCCGCCTCGCGGGCCCGGCGGAACAGCTCGCGGACCGCGCGTTCGCTCTCCCCGACCCACTTGGAGAGCAGCTCCGCGCCCTTCACCGACAGCACGTTGGCCCGGCCCGAACCGGCCAGCGCGGTGACCAGGTAGGTCTTGCCGCAGCCGGGCGGCCCGTAGAGCAGCACCCCGCGCGGCGGCGTCACGCCCAGCCGGGCGAAGGTGTCCGGGTAGGTCAGCGGCCAGAGCACCGACTCGGTCAGCGTCTGCTTCACCTCGTGCAGGCCGCCCACGTCGTCCAGGGTCACCGTGGCCAGCTCCAGGGTGGACGCGGCCATCGTGGTCGGCCGGACCACCTCCAGCGCGGCGGTGAAGTCGGCCATCGCCACGGTCGGCGTCTCCGCCGCCTTCTGCCGCAGCGCCGCCCGCACGCCGGCCTCCCGGACCAGCGCGGCCAGGTCGGCGGCGACGAACCCCGGCGTACGGGCGGCCACCTCGTCGAGCCGGACGTCGTCGGCGAGCGGCACCTGCCGGGTGAGCACGGTCAGCTGCTCCCGGCGCAGCGCCGGGTCGGGCAGCGGCACGGTGATCCGCAGCGAGAGCAGGTCCGGGGCGCGCAGCGCCGGGTCCACCGCCTCGGGGCGACCGGTGGTGCAGACCACCGCCGCCCCGGCCCGGACCGTCTCGGCGACCACCTGCCGGAACACGGTGGCCAGCGGACCGGGCTCGTCGGCCGGGGCGATCGCCTCCACGTCGGTGACCAGCAGCACGGCCGGGCCGTGGGCACGGACCGCCGCGGCGGCCTCGCGCAGCCGGCGGGCCGCCGCGTCGTTGTCCAGCGCGGCCAGTTCGGGGGCCCACAGCGGGCGGACCCGGGCGCCGACCCGGGCGGCGACCGCGCGGACCAGCGCCGACTTGCCGGAACCGGCCGGGCCCCCGACGAGCACTCCGAGCGAGACCGTGGTGCCGAGCCGGCCCAGCACCTCGCCGTGGTGGAAGCCCAGGTCGAGCAGTTCGGTCAGCTCCTCGGCCTGGGCCCGCAGCCCCGGCAGCTCGTCGACGTCGGGCGCGTCCTCGGGGCCGAGCAGGCCGTCGGCCGGCGCGGGCGCGGCCGGTGCGGCCGGGACTGCCTCGCCGGCCGGCCCGGAGCCGCGGGTGGCCGGGCCGTGCTCCCAGCCGACCACGGTGTCCATGGTGACCAGCGCGCCGGTCGCCGGCTTGGCCGCCACCACGTTGAGCAGGGTGCTTGTCCAGGCGTATCCGACGCTGCTGGCGAGGCTGCGTCGGGCGGCCTCGACCAGGCCGCGGAGCGCGGCGTCGGGGAGCACGTCCTGGGGCAGCAGCGAGACGTCGTCCCCGGCGGTGACCACCTTGCCGAGCAGGGCGAGCCGGAGCATCTCCGGGGAGACCGCGGCGACGATGCCGACCGGGCCGGCCAGGGTGACCCGGCGGGCCGGGGCGGCGGGCAGCGGGCTCACCGTGACCTGCCCGCCGTCGCGCAGGCCCAGGTTGCCCAGCAGCAGGTCGTCGGCGTAGAGCAGGGCGCTGCTCGCGGTCGGCTCGGCCGGGGCGGCGATGCCGGCGGTGACCCGGCGGCCGGCCAGCCGCACCGGGTCGCCGGGGCGCAGCGCCAGCGCGGTCAGCACCTCGGGGTGCAGGCGGACGACGCCGCGCCGGGCGTCCAGCGCCGCCGGCCGCAGGCTCGCGGTCAGGGTCAGGTCGGGTTCCGCCACCGCCCGACAGTAGCCGCCGGCACCACGTCGTGGCGGCGTGCCCGGCCGGCGGCGTCAGCGCGGGCCGGGATCGTCCAGCAGGGAGGGATCGCGCCGGATCATCTCGGCCAGCCGGGCCGCCGGGTCGGTGGCCACCCCGTCCTGCCCGGGGGCCGGCACGGTCTTCACCGACATCGGCCAGGCCGGCGGGGGCGCCGGCGCGGGCGCCGCCCCGACCGTCACCTCCGGGCCGGACCAGGAGACCCGCAACGGGTACGCCTGCCCGCCCAGCTCCACCCGGAGCACCACGGCCAGCCCGGGGTGCTCGGCGACCACCCGGCGGACCGCCTCGGCCACCTCCTCGACCGGGTCCCGACGCTCCGGCCGGTCGCCGCCCCCACGCAACCGGTACGCGCCGTGCCCCGCCCGCCCGTCCACCGGCGGGTCGTCCGGCCGGCCCCGCTCGATCTCCTCGTCCTGCTCGCCGGGCAGCGGCTGCCGGCGGCGCAGCGCCTCCTCGCGTCGCGCCAGCCGGGCCAGGGTCTCGTCCAGATCACCTCTCATCACGTCCACCCCTTCCGTGACCACGGGTCGAACCGACGACCGGTTCAGGCCCCATTCTCCCGGGTCGCCCGGTCAAGCGCTCGATCCAGGACGACCAGCAGCGCGTCCCGTACGGAGAGCCGGTCCCGGGCGTCGAACTGCACCAGCGGCACGTGCTCGCCGATCGCCAGGGCCCAGCGGATCGAGGCCAGGTCGAGGGCCAGCCGGCCGTCGAAGGCGTTCACCCCGACCGCGAACGGCAGGCCGGCCCGCTCGAAGAAGTCGATCGCCGGGTAGCAGTCGTCGAGCCGGCCGCTGTCCACCACCACCAGCGCGCCGAGCGCGCCCCGGGCGAGGTCGTCCCACATGAACCCGAAGCGGGCCTGGCCGGGCGTGCCGAAGAGGTAGAGCTTGAGGCTGCGGTCGATGGTCACGCAGCCGAAGTCCATGGCGACCGTGGTGGTCGTCTTCTCCGCGACCGCGCCCGGGTCGTCCACGCCGATCCCGGCGCTGGTCATCCCCGCCTCGGTGGTCAGCGGGGCGATCTCGGAGATCGCGCCCACCGTGGTGGTCTTGCCCACCCCGAAGCCACCGGCGATGAGGATCTTCACCGGGATCGGCGGGCGGGGCGCGGGCACCCGGACACACTAACGTCCGCACGGCTAGCGCCAGGGCGGCCGCCTTGGCCAACTGGACGCCCAGCTCTGAGAGGCGGAAGCCGGGCAGCACGCC
>NZ_JBEXLR010000176.1:0-5819 GCF_040610095.1 Micromonospora sp. NPDC004540 | reverse complement strand
GGCGGGCGTGAAGTCGGCCAGCGGCGCGCCGTGATGGGCGACCGGGACCGACTCGACGCCGGACCGGGCCACGCTGCGGCGGCGCATCTTCGGATTGGTCACTGGCCACCGCTCCACCGGGCGCGCGCCGCGCGGCGGGCCCGCTCGGACGGCGAACCGTGCGACGGCTTGTGGAGGCGGCCGAGGATCGCGGCGGCGGCGGTCCGGGCGAGGCGGGCTTCGATCGCGGCGGGGTGAACGCACGGCTGTCCGGTCGACCCGCGCGCGACCATTCCGGCGGCCAGGGCGACCGCGTCCAGCCGTTCGGCGGCCGACTCCAACGCGCAGGCGTGGAACAGCTCGGCGACCTCGGCGGCCGTTAGGTCGGGACGCTCCTCGGTCACGGCGGCGAACGTCTCGCGGGCCCCGGCCGTCCAGCTAGCGGGGAGGCCGTCCGGGTCAGTCTCAGCGGTCATTTCTGTAACTTTCTGTAGTCAAAAACCAGGGCGGAGCGTGCACGCAGCCAGGGATGCTGTGCCGACCCGGTCCTGTAAGAACATCGAAGGGGGCCTATCCCCCTGGGTCACGCTGCGTTGTCGCTGGTCGCGTCGCTGGTCTCGCGATCACGTCGCAACGCAGACAGGAGAGCGCGGGACCAGGCGTCCCGGTCCCGGGCGGCAGGGGCGTGGCCGGCGCGACCGGTCCGGCCGGGGAGGTGGGACGGGCAGGCGGCGACCGGGTGGCCGTCGACCAGGACGACGCCGGACGACGCGGACAGGCACGGGCGACCAGCGTCCGTCACCCGGCATCGGTAGCCCGCCTCGCGGCGAACGGCACGGGCATGGGAGAGGCGGCGGCGGGTGGACCGGGACGGGGCGGGAGCAATCACGGGGCGGGCCTTTCGATCGGTGGGGCGGGTACGCGAAGAGGGGCCCCGGGTCGATTCCCGAGGCCCCTCACGTCGCGTCGGTCAGTCGTCGTCGGTCGCCGGGTCGGTGGCGTTCTTCGCCTCAGCCTCGGCGGCGGCGATGGTGTCCCGGGTCAGGGCCAGGTCCCGCGCCGAACGCTGAATTTCCGTAGGACCCTCGCCCGTGATCCGGGCGGCCAGGGCATCGCCGAGGCCGTAGCGCGCGGCGGCCTCCTCGACCAGCCAGGCGCGGTCGGCGCGGGGTCGGACGGTCCTCGCCCGGTCCGCCTCCTCGGCGGCGACGACGGCCCGCGCGATGCGGTCGGCGATGTTGTCCAGACTCGCCACGATCAGACCTCCTCGGCGTACGGGTCGGCGGCGATCAGGTCCGCCGGGAGACCGGTCGCCACGGCCTCGACGTCCTGCCACGCCAAAGCGATCCGCATGGACCGGCCCAGCTGGTTCTCCGGATGGCGGTAGTGAAGGGCGCGGGACCTCTTCGCGATCGCCTGGCGCTGCTCCGGGGTGACCGGCCGGCGCATCTCCCGGACGTTGTCCAGGGACGCGATCGCGGTCGTCAGGGCCTCGGCCTCTCGGTAAGCCTGGCGGGCCTCCCGGAACGCCCGGGCGGTCGCCTCGGTCAACTCAGGGACGCGGGCCGACAGGATGGGCCGGAGGGTTTCGTGATGCTC
This sequence comes from Micromonospora sp. NPDC004540, assembly GCF_040610095.1. NCBI lineage: Bacteria > Bacillati > Actinomycetota > Actinomycetes > Micromonosporales > Micromonosporaceae > Micromonospora > Micromonospora sp. NPDC004540. The sequence continues at coordinate 4,241 of NZ_JBEXLR010000176.1, read as the reverse complement.
GGGGATCACGTCCTCGACCGCCTTCGCGGCGGCGACCGCGCGGTTACGGGCGGCCCGGACGCGGGTCTCGGCCTGCCGGGTCATCTCCTCGGCGATCTCGTGCGTGATCGGGGTCGGAATCTTCTTTCCGTCGCGGATCGCGGCGGCGACGTCGGCGCGGTGGTCCGCGATCCGGTCGGCGACGGCGTCGGCCTCGGCGTTGGCCTCCCGGGTCGCGTCATTCGCGGCGTCCAGGGCGTCGAACGCCTCGCGGACGGCCGGGGGACAGTCGGGATGGGTCAGGACGAACGCGGGGACGGTCCAGTCGGGCTGGGCCTGGTCGCCGTAGGTGGCGGGCATGGTGTTTCTCCTCAGGGCGGGTTGCGGCGCCCGTCAGGCGGGTCCTGACAGGTCGTCGGGGCGGGGTTAGGGGTGAGGGTTAGGGCTGAACCGAAAGCCGCCAGCGGCAGCCTTTGCCTTCCCGGCCGGGCTCGGTGACGTAGTCGGCGTAGACGCCGTAGGTCTCGGTCAGGACGCGGCACGCGGCACGGACGGCCGGGTCGACCTCCTCGCGGGTGTACGGGTAGCCGGTCGCGGCGGCCAGTTCCCGGGCCAGGCGGGTCCCCGTGTAGCGGACGGTCCCGGTCGTCCCGGCGGCGCAGAGTTGCGCGAGGGCGCGGGCGACGGTCAGGACGTCAGGGCGGGTCGGATGGGTGGTCATGGGCGGGTCTTCCTGGTCGGTGTGTGGCGGCGGGAACACAGGACAACTGGGCGGCCGGCGGCGTCCCGGATCACACGCCGCGTCGGCTTCCTGCACAGGTGGCAGCGATACCGCCGAGCGCGAAGGGTCTGCCAGGCCAGGGCGTACGGGACGGCGTCCGGGTCGTGGCCGGCGGTGGTCACCCGAAAATCCGCCGGGCGTCGCGCTCGACCTCGGCCAGGGCCTCAGCGTCGCCAGCGATCACGGCGGCGGTCTGGCGGACCAGTAGCCCGTATGCCTCTTCGCGGCGTAGGCGACGGTGCCGGGTCATGCGGCACGGCGCGGAACAGGTGACCCGTTCCCGACCGCCGGGGGTCTGCGCAATCGGGCGGGGACATTCGGAACAGGTGGGCACCGGGCCCTCCTTTCGAATTGTTCGTGGCGTCTAGACGCCTGAAAAAAAGCCCGGCGGCCAGGACGGCTACCGGGACACGGGATATAGGGCGGGGTCGACCCGGGACCGGGTCCGAACGCGAGGGGGATGCGAACGGACCCGGCCACCAGGGAGCACGCGCCCGAACGACAGGCGGTGCTTACGCCGTGCGGGTGATTGCCCGCCTTGACCACGCACGGCGCACACACGGCCCGGTGTGACTCCCGGGGCCGTGTGCGATTAAGGGGTCACGCGACCCGGCGGGCGCGATGCGCGGCCAGGGAGACCACGTTTCCGGCGCCCGTAATCGCGGGGGAGGTAACCGCGGATTCCGGGGCGCTGGCGACAGCCTGGCGCTCGGCCAGGAGGTCCGCGAGGCCGTCCAGGGCGGCGGTCCGCCATTCCTCGGTCAGTCGGTCCACGATCAGGGCGGCCAGTTCGCGGCGCTGCGTGCGGTCCATCGGCGTTACCTCCTGGGAAACGACGAATACCGGGCCACTGGCTCGGCGCTTGCGGGGGCCTAAGACCTCTTCGGCGAGGCGGTAGAACGTGTTTCGACCGACCGGGATTTGGTGGGCGTCGGTCACGCGGTCGACATACGTGCGGTAGACGTCGGTCGCGGAGTGTGCGCCGGGTCCGACCTGATCGCGCCAAACGGCGACCCATCCGGCGGCCGTCATCATGTCGTCCCGGGACCCCTCGCGGCCCTCGGCGCGGTTCGCGCGGGCCCGCTGACGTTCATCCTCGCGGCGCTGCTCGGGCGTCCGGCCAGTCCGCCGAGGGCGACGGGTCGGCGGGTCCGGGTCCACATACAGCGGTGACGCCCGGCGCACGGCACGGATCACGTCGACCAGGTACGACCGGACCCCGGCGGGGTCGCCGTACAGGGCGTAGTGGTTCAGGTCGGCGTACAGGGTCCCGGCGGTGTTCTCGGGAAGCGGACCCCGCAGGATCGCGGCCAGGCGGTCCGCGACGGCGTACCAGTCAAGGGCGACCGGCGCGGCGGACGAACCGCGCGGGCGAGACAGGAGGGCGGCACTACCCGACCGGAACAGTTCGACGTCGGCGGTCAGGACCGGGGCGGCCCAAACCTCCGCCAGTTCCCGGGCATCGGGCAGCTGGGCTACGCCGTTCCCGTTGTCCAGCGCCCGCCGGGTGATCGGTCGGCGGAACCTGTGAAGGACTACGCGCCGGGCGTCGGCGCGGTGGGGTGATGAGGGGCTTACGTCGGCTGACACAGCTACTCCTTTCGTCATTCGGACAGGACGGCGGTCGGTCAGGGTGAAGCGCGGGCAGGCATGGCGGCCTCCGGGGCGTTCGCATCGTTCGTGGCGTTCAGAGTGTTAGTGGGCCACAGCTACCCGCGCTGTTCACATCGGGAGGTCACGACTGCGTCACAACGGGAATTGCGGCCGTGGGGCCGGCGACGGCGGCCCGCGTAGTGAAGGTTCCGCGTACAGGTGACGAAGTTTGGTCACTTCTATATAGCTGCTTAGGTCTTCTTCTTCTTCTTCCTAAGGCCCTATATGAGAGTGACGAAACTTCGTCACCTGTACGCGAAACCATCACTGATCCCGGGACCCTCGGGCCCTCCTCGGCGTCCTCGGCGACGGCCCGCCCGTCCTCGGCGTCGTCCAGGGCGACGGCCCCGCCCGGCCCCGGATACGACGAAAGCCCCGCCGGGTCGCGGTGGGCGACCTGACGGGGCTCTCGGGAGGGTTCTAGGCGACGGCTGGTGAGGCGCGGCTACGGGTCACGGGCGGGAACCTCCTCGGCGTCACGGCGGGGACGTATAGAGAGTGGGCCAGGGCGACCCCGGGTGTTCACGTCCTCGGCGTCGTCCTGGTCGTCGTCCGGACTACTGGCCCCGGGCGCGTAGGAGGCTGTCCCATGCCGGGTAACCGTCGTCCGTCGCCGACAGGAGGGCGTATCCGTTCGGCACCGGGCCCTCCTCGGTCAACCGCATCCGGCGGACCAGTAGACGCCCGTCGGGCATCCGGCGCGGGATGGGTCCCGGCGGCGGCCAGACCTGGTCGGCGGGTTGTTCACGCCACGGCATCGGACCGGGCCTCCTCCGTCGTCGGGGCCGCCCATGCGGCCAGATCCTCACGGGCGTACAGGTCGGCGGTCCCCCGCTTCCCGCGCGGCGAGGGGACGGCCCCGATGCGCCGCTGAAGGCGTTTCTTCGCCGCGCCGTGAGTCCACGGGATGACGCCCGCCTCGGCGGCCTCGCGCAGCGTCAGGAAGTCCCCGGCGGGGCTTGATAGGGCCGTGACCTCGGATGTCTCCGGCGACCGGGGACAAGCGAACGCGCGGGCCTCGGCGGTCGACATGTAGGCCACCTGAACCTCCGTAGCCTGTCCGCCGACGACGATTTGCCACCGGCCGAGGGTCCGGGACGCCCGGGGCATGGCGGCTTCCGGCGCAAGCATCTTCCATGCGTTCGCCGTGTACCGGGCCAGCATCCGGACCCCGAAGTTTTCCCGGGCCTCGGGTCCGCCGATGGCGCGGGCGGTGAGCATCTGCGCGACGGCCAGGACGTTGACCTTCGCCGACCGACCCATAAAGAGCAGGTCCGCCAGGGCGGCGACCGCCGGGGACCTCTTCGGGTCGCCCTTCCCGCGCGCCTCGGCCCAGAAGTTCGCCAGCTGGCCGATAGTCGCGTTCAACTCCTCGGCGATTACCAGGACGCGCGGCCCCGGGTTCCATCCCTCCTCTTCGTGAAGGGCGAGGGTGTTCCGTTCGTCGGCGAGGGCGGCCAGCTGGACCAGCGCGGAATGCATCTGGTCGGGGCGGGTGCAGTAGTCGACCCCGGCGAGGCCGAGGGCCCACCGATGGCTGCCCTTTCGGTCCAGGATCAGGACGCGGCCACCCCGGGCGAGGATTTGAACGGCGACCAGCTGGGCGAGGACGGATTTTCCGGCGCCCGTCCCGGCGGATACGGCAATGTGCGGCGAGTCGGCGCTGAGGGACAGGATCACCGGCCGATCCCCCGCGCCGAGGCCAAGGAAAAACTCATCCTCGGCCAGGGCGGGGAACCGCGCGACCAGCTCGGCCAGGCCGACGCGGGCGGGCGGACGCTTACGCACGGTCCACGTTGCGATTACCCGCGGGCCCACTTGGTTCCAC
>NZ_JBEXLR010000175.1:0-5973 GCF_040610095.1 Micromonospora sp. NPDC004540 | reverse complement strand
GCCGGAGACGCCGACCGCCGCCGCGGGGGTGCCGGGCGGCGGCGCCGCCGAGCGCAGCGCCGCCTGAGCGCCGCTCAGACCAGCGCCGCCACCACCGTGGTGGCCCGCTGCTCGTGCTTCGCGTACGCGTCGGGGAAGGCGGAGACCTGCACGGCCTGGGCCGCCGCGGTGAGGCTCAGCTCCGTCCAGCCGGGCACCTCCTTCAGCGCGGTGAAGAAGGCGCGGGCCGCGTACGCCGGCCGCATGATCTCGGCGACGGTGCCCCAGCCGCTGCTGGGCCGCTGCTGGAACAGCCCGACGGAGTCGTGGTCGGAGCCGCTGCCCTGGTGCGGGTAGTCGAACGACTCCGGGAGCACGTCGCTGGCCAGGTTGTAGAGGTTGCTCTCCTGCATGGCGGTGGCGACGGCCACCACCAGCGCCCGGCGCGGCATCTTCATGGCCAGGCCCGCGTCGACGATCGCCTTGGCGTTGTCCATCTGCCGCTGGTCCAGCCCGGCGACGGGACGGGGGTGCTTGGGCCGGACCGGCTTCTTCGGCGCCTTCTTCGTGGGCGTCGGGCTGGGCGTGGCGGCCGGGATCGGGGTGACCGGCACGGCGACCGGCGGGGCGGCCCGCTCGAAGTCCCGGGAGGCCCGCTGCTCGCTGGCCGCCCGGTCGGCGAGCACCTCGCGGACCGGCTCGTGCCGCTGCCCGGTCTCCCGCGCGCCGACCACGCCGATCAGGCCGAGGCAGCAGGTCACGCCGGTGGCGACGGCGACCCGGGCGGGGGTGGAGCGGACCGGGCCGCGCCGCGGGGGCTCCGGGGCTCGGTGCCGGCCGATCCTCCGTTCGGCTGATGCCGGGTCGATCGTACGGCGAAGGGGCGGCTTCTCGGTCGGCTTCTGCTCAGCGGGGTCGTCGGGAGGCACCCGCCGAGGCTAGAAAGCTTCCCGGCGCTTGCCATCGGGGTGGTTGGTGGCATGCGCCACAATTTGCCATGATCCGCCCGCACATTACGCTCGGTGCACCACGAACTCGATCTTCCGCGCCTGTCGCCTTTTCCGTTCATGTCGGGAACTCCCGGATAGAACGGGCGCATGATCGTCTTTTCGGCGGTTCCACCCGCCCTCCTCCGTTCGGGGGAGGGGCACGCCCCTCACCTGGGGGTCCACGCGTCGGCCGGAGAGGCCAGGCGGCCGGGGGCCGGGGCGTACCCGGATCGCCCTCACCGGAGGTCCGGCGGCTCGATACGATGCGGACGGTGACGGAGCAGATGGTCGATGAGCGGGCCGCCGGAGAACCCGCCGGCCGCCGGGGCCGGCGGGGGCTGATCGTCAGCCTGTGCGCCGTCCTGCTCGCCGTGCTGCTCGTCGGCCACCGGGCCGTCCCCAACGTGCACGGCCTGGGCAGCCTGGTCGACAGCGCCACCCCGCTGCTCGGGCTCGGCGTACCTCTGCTCGCGCTCGCTGCGCTGCTGCGCCGCTCCCGCCGGGCCCTGCTCGTGGTCCTGCTGCCGGCGCTGGTCTGGGCGGCGCTCTACGGCGGCGCCTGGCTGCCGCCCGCGTCCGGCGCGGGCGCCACCTCGCTCCGGGTGGCCAGCCAGAACCTGCACTCCGGCAACCCCGACCCGGCCGCCACGGTCGACGCCCTGGCCGACGCCGGCCCGGACCTGATCGGCCTCCAGGAGGTCGACGACGGCGACCGGGTCGCCGCCGCGCTGGACGGGCGCTACCCGCACCGGGCCGCGGTCTCCACGGTCGGGCTGTGGAGCCGCTGGCCGATCCGGGAGGCGCACGGCGTGGACACCGGCCTCGGTTGGGAGCGCGCGTTGCGAGCCGTGGTCGCCGCCCCGCAGGGCGACCTGGCGGTCTACGTGGTGCACCTCGGCTCGGCCCGGGCCGGACACACCGCCACCCGCGACGAGACCCTCGCCGCCCTCGCCGCCACCGTCCGGGCCGACGCAGCGCCCCGGCTCGTGGTGCTCGGCGACCTGAACACCGCCAGCACCGACCGGGTCTTCGTGCCGCTCACCCGCCTGCTGCGCGACGCCCAGGCCGACGCCGGTCAGGGCTTCGGCTTCACCTGGCCGGCGGAACTTCCGGTGACCCGCCCGGACCACGTCCTCTTCCGGGGCCTCACCCCCACCACCGCCGGGGTGGTGCACACCCCGGACAGCGACCACCGCGCGGTGACCGCCGGCTTCCGGTGGTGAGCGGTCAGTGCCGGCCGTTCTCCGCCGGGGTGACGGTGAGCCGGTGCCGGCTGTTGTCGCCGCTGGAGAAGGGCCAGAGCCGGTCCGCGTGCGCCACCAGGTCGGCCAGCTGCTCGCGGGTGAGTCCGGCCGAGGAGATCTCGGCGTGCACGTCGGCGCGGTAGCGGCCGTCGTCGTCGCGGCCCAGCTTCGCCGCCGCGGTCACCTCGACGGTGTGCGCCTCGTCGGTGATCTCGCCGGCCGCCTCCACCGCCGCGTGGTGCAGGCAGGAGGCGAACGCGGCGGCCAGGAGCTGCTCCGGCGTCAGGCCGGTGCAGTGCGGCGCCAACGGGGACGCCAGGGCGGAGGAGAGACCGCCGTCGTCGGTGCGTACGTGACCGCCCGCGGCGGTCGCCGTGGCCGTCTCGGCCAGCCAGGAACTCGGATCCGGCATCGCGTTCCTCCCGTCACTCACCCGCCCGGCTACCCGGCCCCCGTCCGGCGAAACCGCGCCTGAGCAGGCAGCACGTCAGCGGGAGGTAAGGTACGCGTCGACCGCGATCGCCTCGGTCGCCTCGGTGGCGGCCCGCTCGGTCCATGCCGACACCGGGACGCTGCGCTGGCGGGGCGCCGTCGCGACCATCGGGACGTAGACCCGGGCGTCCACCACCTCGGCGAGCAGCAGCGCCGCCATCAGGCTGGTCGGCCGGTCGCCCGGGTCGATGGCGAGGCAGCGCCGGCACAGGTCGGCCGCCTCGGCCGGCAACCCGTCGATCTCGGGCAGCGGCTCCGGTGGCCGGCGCCGGCCCGAGCCGAGCAGCTGGGTGGTGCTGTCGGCCGTGTACGGGAGCCGGCCGGTCAGGCAGTAGTAGAGGAGCACGCCCAGGGCGTACATGTCGGCGGCGGGAGTGGCCGGCTGCCGGTCGAGCTGCTCCGGCGCCAGGTACGCCGGGGTGCCGACCACGATCCCGTCCGGGGTGTGGTCCGGCGCGCCGGCCGGGGTGGCGATCCCGAAGTCGAGCACCTTCACCCCGGCCGGGGTGAGGATCACGTTCGCCGGTTTCACGTCGCGGTGCACGATGCCGTGCGCGTGCGCGGCGGCCAGCGCGGCGCTCACCTCGGCGCAGACCCGCACCGCGATCCGCCAGTCCAGCGGGCCGGCGCGCAGGTGGGCGGCGAGCGTCTCCCCCTCGGCCAGCTCCATGACGATGTACGGCACGGCGCGCCCGTCCGGCAGGGCGGCGGTGCCGAAGTCGTGCACGCTGGTCACGTTCGGGTGCACCAGCCGGGCCGCCGAGCGGGCCTCGGCCCGGATCCGCTCCACCGAGGTGGCCTCGCCGTCCATCCCCGGCGAGATCAGCTTCACCGCGACGGTCCGGTCGAGCACGAGGTCGTGCGCCCGCCACACCTCGGACATTCCGCCGATGCCGACGCGCCGTTCGAGCTCGTACCGCCCGCCCAGCGTCCTCATCGACCACTCCTCGTCCTCGTTCGGTCCCGCTCCTGGTTCTCGCTACCCGGGCCCCGAGCAGGGCAAACCGCCGGGGGTTTCCCGGCCCGGGCGCGGGCGGCGCGGGGTAGCTTCGCCAACAGAGGGGCGTGTCGACGGCGATACGGAGGGTGACCGGTGGCTCTGGTGCGCGTACGGTTCGTCGGCGGGCCCGCCGACGACCTGGTCCGGGATCTGCCCGCCGAACCGGACGGGGCGCCGCCGCGGCGGTGGATCGTGCGCCACCCCGACCGGCCGCCCGGCGGCGAGGCGGACCACCTCTACGAGCGCGACCACCACCACGGGGGCGACTGGACGATGCGGTACGTGCGCACCGATCCGTTCGGCGCCACCGAGTGAGCCCGGTCAGGCCGCCCGCGCGCCGGTGGTGCCGAGGATGACCGAGGCGACCAGCTCCGGGTCGTCGTGCATCGGCACGTGTCCGCAGCCGGTCAGGTCCAGATGCCGGGCCGCCGGCAGCCGCGTCCGCGCCAGCGCCGCCTGCCGGTAGGGCAGGATCCGGTCCCGGGTGCCCCAGGCGATCGTCACCGGCACCGTCGGCGCGCCGGCGAACGCGTAGCCCCGGCCGGCCCGGGCCACCGCCCGGAACGCCCGCGCCTCGCGCAGCGCCCGCGCGTCGGCCAGCGCCTCGGCCAGCGCCATCCGGTTCGGCCGGGCCAGGATCATGCCCAGCGCGAGGGCGCGCAGCGCCGGGGCGGCGAACAGCGACCGCAGCACCGGCTCGGGCAGCCGCGCGGCGTTGCGGTGCAGGGTGAGCACGGTGAGCGCCCAGCGCAGCTCGCGCGGGGTGCAGAAGCCGGCGGGGGAGAGGGCGGTGGCCGAGGAGACCGCGCCGGCGGCGGCCAGCTCCAGCGCGATGGCCCCACCGAGGCTGTTGCCCGCCACGTGCGGGCGGTCCAGCCCGAGCGCGGCGAACAGCTCGACGATCCCGGCCACCAGGCCGGGCATGTCGGCCGGCAGGCCGGCGGCGGGCACCGGCGAGCGGCCGAACCCGGGCAGGTCGACGGCGATCACGTCGTGCGCCTCGGCGAGCCGGTCCAGCACCGGCGACCAGGCGGCCCAGTGGTGACCGATGCCGTGCAGCAGCACCAGCGGCGCGCCGGCCCCGCGCCGCTCGAAGACCACCTCCACCGGGGCGCTCATCGTGCCACCGTCGTTCGCGACTGCGGGGCTCGCAGAACCGGCTCACTCCTCGCGCTCACCGCGTCACGTCCGGCGTGCTCGCCCCGAAGCCCCGCCCGAGTGCCCGGGACTGCTCCTCGATGAGTGGAACCACGTCCTTCGCGGTCCGCCCGACCAGCTTGTCGGCGAGCGGGCTGACCAGCACCGATCGGACCGCCTGCACGGCCCCGACGGCGCGCGGCACGTAGACCCGGCGCCGGCGGCGCTCGATGGCCCGGACGAACGCCTCCGCGCACTCCTGCACGGTGGTGGTCCGCCGCATCGGCCAGGGGAGCTTCGCCAGCGCCGTCTCGAAGGCCGGCAGGTCGGCCCGCGCCTCGCGGACCAGGTCGGTGTCCACCCAGGACGGGTGCGCCGTGCCCACGGCGACCCCGCGATGCGCCAGCTCCAGCCGGATCGCCGTGCCGAAGTGCTCGACTCCGGCCTTGGAGGCGCAGTAGGCGGCCATCCCGGGCAGCGCCGCGAACGCGGCGGCGGAGGAGACGATCAGCAGGTAGCCCCGGCGGGCGGTGAGCGCCGGCACGGTCGCCGCCGCGGTGCGCATCACCCCGATCAGGTTCACCTCGACCGTGCGGACCAGCGCCTCGACGTCGCCGACGGCGATGGTGCCCCGGTTGGCCACCCCGGCGTTCGCCACCACCGCGTCGATGCCGCCCAGCGCCGTGACCGTGCCGTCCACGGCGGCGGCCAGCTCGGCCTGGTCGGTGACGTCGGCGGGGAACCAGACGTGGCCGGGGCCCAGCTCGGTGGCGAGCGCGGCGAGCCGGTCGGGCTCCAGCCCGACCAGGGCCAGCCGGGCGCCCCGGGCCGCGGCGAGCCGGGCGGTGTGCTCGCCGATGCCCCGCGCCGCCCCGGTCACCAGCACCACCTTGCCGGCCAGCCGGCCGGCGGGACGACCGTCGATGGACATGCCGGCAAGTTACCACCGGGTAGCGGGCTGGGGAAGGGCCGTCCGGCGCGTCCGGGGCCAGGCCCGGACGCCCTGGTCGGCCAGCCACCGCGGGCCGTCGGCGCCGCGGGCCAGCGCGGCCACCGCCAGCATCGCGGCACGTGCGGCGTCGGGCGTGTACTCACGCCGGCGCACGCGCAAATTGGCCGCCGGCTAGTTGGC
>NZ_JBEXLR010000174.1:0-6020 GCF_040610095.1 Micromonospora sp. NPDC004540 | reverse complement strand
AGCGTGCGGTTTCGGTAGAACGGCGCGTTGACCAGCACCGACCGCACGAACGGCTCGTCCGGACGGCTCTTCACGCTGCGGCCCACGTTGGCCAGCCAGAAGATCCCGCGCAGCTCCCAGCCGGCGGCCACGCCCCACCCGGAATATCCCGGCGGCGGGTAGTAGGCCCGGCCGGGCTGGATGAGCGGGCTGAACAGCAGCACCGCTTCCACCGGCAGGGGCTGCGCCCACTTGTCCAGGTAGGTCCGCGCCACCATGGCCCCCTCGCTGAACCCGAGCAGGGCGATCGGCCGGCCGGTCCGGCGGTGCAACTCGTCGACCTGCGCGGCGAGCAGCACCGCGCTGGAGTCCAGGGACTGGTGGGTCGCACCGGGCCGGTACGGCAGCGGCCGGCCCTGCCGGTCGAGGCCCACGTAGGAGAAGTGCTCCACCCGGGGGTCCGCCGGTGGGCGACCGTTCCACTGCGAGTCGTGCCCGGCGATGGCGATCACCGCGTGCGGCACCCGGTCGGGCAGCCGCTCGGCGATCACCCGGGGCCGCCACTCCGCCGGCGGACCCGTCGCCAGGCCGACGAGCGTCTGCGACCCGACGGCGGCGGCCATGGTGAGGGCGATGGCCACCGGCGCGACCGGGGTCCGGGCCAGGCGGATCCGGGCCGGCAGCACGGCCGCCGACACGGTGCGCTGCCAGAGCAGGCCGTTGGCCAGGCCGGCCACCGCCGCAACCGGGACCCCCCACCAGCCCGACGTGCTGGAAGTGACCGCGCCCGCCACGGTCAGCACCACGAAGTTGAGCACCGACCAGCCGAGCAGTTCGATGGTGGGCAGGCCCCGCCACCAGTTCCGGACCACCCCGGCGCGCTGGAGGAACGGGGCGAGCACCAGCATCGGGGCGAGCGAGGCGAACAGGTAGAGCGAGAGCGCGACCGCCGAGAAGGCGACCGAGATCGCGGCCCACGGCGAGATGATGACCAGGGCGAGCGCGGCCACCTCCAGGTTCCGCCGGACCAGCCAGCCGAACGGGGGACGCGCCGCGTGCTCGGGCCACGCCAGCGCGGTCAGCCCGGCGGTGAGCAGGCCGCGGAAGACGGTGAGCACCACCAGCCCGAGCCCGAAGGTCCACCAGGAGTTGTGGTAGACCAGCAGCCACCGCAGGTCGTGGAACGAGTCGTACGGCCAGACCGCGGTCACCTGGGGCGCCAGCCCTCGGGCGCCGTGGAAGCTGATGGCGACCAGCACCGCCTCCTCCAGGACCGGCGGCAGGACGGCGAGCAGCAGCAGCATCGCCGTCCGGCTCCGGACTGCCTCCACCGCCGCTCCTCGTGCCTTCCGTCCTCGGGCCCCTTGCAGGATCTCCCGGGATCCGGCCCGCCGGTGCCGGAATGGCCGACCAGGGCGTACGGAGAGTCAGCGGGCGGTGCCGCAGCGCAGGGCCGACGGAACGGCGAGGTGGCGTCCGCCGCGTCGCGTGGCAACCTGTCGCATCCCTCGGGCAGGATGCACGACGTGCGCCGCGAACGGGACGACCAGCCGACCGGAGACCGCCGATGACCGACGACCTGCTCGACGGCCCCGGCGACGGGGTCGGCCGGGTGCTCGGCACCGCCGACGCCACCCCGCTCACCTTCTGGACCGCCGTGGCCCCCGGCAGCTACCTCCAGCTCGACGACGTGGTGGTGACCCGCCGCGAGCTGCCCGACCGGGAGCCGGTCACGATCGCCGGCGTGGTCACCCAGGTGCGCGCCCGGCACGAGGGGGCGCAGTTCGACTCCGACGTGTTCGCCATCGCCGACGGCACCCTGCCGGCCCAGGTGCAGGAGGCCGCCGAGGTCACCACCACCCGGGTCGACCCGGAGTTCTACGTGCCGCCCACCCCGGGCGCGGTGGTGCACCGGGCCGAGGGCGACGCCCGGGCCCGGGCGCTGCACTTCGACCGGATGGAGCGGCGCATCCCGATGGGCATGGGCCGCGACGGCGTCCCGGTCTACCTCAACGCCGACTTCCTCGACGGCACCCGGGGCGCGCACGTCTCCATCTCCGGCATCTCCGGTGTGGCCACCAAGACCAGCTTCGCCACCTTCCTGCTCTACTCGGTCTTCCGCTCCGGCGTGCTCGGCGGCGACGCGGTCAACGCCAAGGCGCTGATCTTCAACGTGAAGGGTGAGGACCTGCTGTTCCTCGACCACCCCAACACCCGGCTCGACGACGCCACCCGGGCCGGCTACGCCAAGCTCGGGCTCGACGCGGGCGCCTTCCCCGACGTCCGGGTCCACGCCCCGCCCCGGGCCGGCGACTCTTCCGGCACCCCCGACGTGAGCAGCCGGCTCACCGGGGTGGACAGCTTCTACTGGACGCTGAGCGAGTTCTGCGCCGACCGCCTGCTGCCCTACGTCTTCGCCGACGCCGACGACGAGCGGCAGCAGTACACGATGGTGGTGCACTCGGTCGCCGCCCACCTGGCCAGATACGCCCAGCCCGCCGACGGCGGCGTGAGCATCGACGGGGTCCGGCTGGGGTCCTACGCCGACCTGGTCGACCACATCGTCGAGCAGCTCAACGACGACGAGACCCGGGGTGAGTGGGCCGGCAGCGCGGTCGGCCTGGGCACCGTCAACGCGTTCGCCCGCCGGCTGATCGGCAGCAAGAAGGACCTCGGCCGGCTGATCCGGGGCGACCTCGCCACCCGCCGCCCGCACTCGATCAACACCGCCGAGTCCGCCCAGGTGACCGTGGTCGACCTGCACAACCTGCCGGACCGGGCGCAGCGCTTCGTGGTCGGCGTGACGCTCAAGAGCGAGTTCGAGCGCAAGGAGAAGGCCGGCACCGCCAAGCCGCTGCTCTTCGTCGTCCTCGACGAGCTCAACAAGTACGCCCCGCGGGAGGGCTCCTCCCCGATCAAGGAGGTGCTGCTCGACATCGCCGAGCGGGGCCGCTCGCTCGGGGTGATCCTGGTCGGCGCCCAGCAGACCGCCAGCGAGGTGGAACGGCGGATCGTCACCAACTCGGCGGTCCGGGTGGTGGGCCGGCTCGACCCGGCCGAGGCGTCCCGCCCGGAATACGGCTTCCTCCCGCCCGCCCAGCGGCAGCGGGCCCTGCTGGCCAAGCCGGGCACCATGTTCGTCAACCAGCCCGACATCCCGGTCCCGCTCTGCCTGGAGTTCCCCTTCCCGGCCTGGGCCACCCGGGTCTCCGAGGCCGGCCGGGCCCCCTCGGAGACGCTGCGCTCGATCACCCAGGCGGCCGACCCGTTCGCGGTGGTCGGCTCGGGCTCCGCCGACGACGACATCCCGTTCTAGAGGGCTGACCATGAAGATCCTGCACACCTCCGACTGGCACGTCGGCAAGGTCCTCAAGGGGCAGTCCCGGGCCGAGGAGCACAAGCAGGTGCTCGCCCAGGTGATCGACATCGCCCGGGTCGAGCGGCCCGACCTGGTGATCGTGGCCGGCGACCTCTACGACACCGCCGCGCCCACCCCGGAGGCGACCCGGCTGGTGACCCGGGCGCTGACCGCGTTGCGCCGCACCGGGGCCGACGTGGTGGCGATCGGCGGCAACCACGACAACGGCGCCGCGCTCGACGCGCTCCGCCCCTGGGCCGAGGCCGCCGGCATCACGCTGCGCGGCAGCGTCCGGGACAACCCGGCCGAGCACGTCATCGACGGCACCACCCGCGACGGCGAACGCTGGCAGGTCGCCGCGCTGCCCTTCCTCTCCCAGCGCTACGCCGTGCGCGCCGTGGAGATGTACGAGCTGACCCCGGCCGAGGCCAACCAGACCTACGCCGACCACCTCGGGCGGGTGCTCGCCCGGCTGGCCGAGGGCTTCACCGAGCCGGACCGGGTGCACCTGGTCACCGCCCACCTCACCGTGGTCGGGGCGAGCACCGGCGGCGGCGAGCGCGACGCGCACACCGTGCTCGGCTACGCGGTGCCGGCCACCGTGTTCCCCGGCAACGCGCACTACGTGGCCCTGGGCCACCTGCACCGCTCCCAGCGGGTGATCGGCCCCTGCCCGGTCCGCTACAGCGGCAGCCCGCTCGCCGTCGACTTCGGTGAGCAGGAGAACGTCGGTTCGGTGACGCTCGTCGAGGTGACCGCGACGAGCGCCGCGCGGATCCGGGAGGTGCCGGTGCCGGGCGCCGTCCCGCTGCGCACGGTCCGCGGCACCCTGGCCCAGCTCGCCGAGATCGAGGTGCCCGACGGCTGGCTGCGGGTCTACGTCCGCGAGCAGCCCCGCGCCGGGCTGCGCGAGGAGGTGCAGGAGCTGCTCCCCCGCGCCCTGGAGATCCGGATCGACCCGGAGCTGGTGCCCGCCCCGGGCAGCGGCACCCGCACCGCCCAGCGGGCCGGCCGCTCGCCGCGCGAGCTGTTCGCCGACTACCTGGGCAGCCGGGGCCACGCCGACGACGGCGTGCAGGAGCTCTTCGACGAGCTGCTCGAGGAGATCGATCACTGATGCGGCCGATGCGGCTGGACATGGCGGGCTTCACGGTCTTCCGCGAGGAGACCACCGTCGACTTCACCGACGCCGACTTCTTCGCCCTGGTCGGGCCGACCGGCTCGGGCAAGTCGACGGTGCTCGACGCGATCTGCTTCGCCCTCTACGGCACGGTCCCCCGCTGGGGTGGTGCCCGGGGCCTGGCCAACGCCCTCGCCCCGTCGGCCACCGAGGCGCGGGTGCGGCTGGTCTTCGAGTCGGCCGGCGACCGGTACGTGGCCACCCGGGTGGTCCGCCGGGACGGCCGGGGCACGGTGAAGACCGCCAACGCCGGGCTCCAGCTCATGCCGCCCGGGTTCGACGTCACCAAGCTCGACACCGGGCTCAGCCCGGAGGACCTGGGCGAGGTGGTGGCCGGCACACCGGCCGAGATGGAGCAGGCGGTGCTCGACGCGGTCGGGCTGCCGTACGAGCAGTTCACCAGCTGCGTGGTGCTGCCGCAGGGGCAGTTCGCCGACTTCCTGCACGCCAAGCCGGCCACCCGGCAGCAGATCCTGGTCAACCTCCTCGGGCTGGGCGTCTACGAGGAGGTGCAGAAGAAGGCCACCGAGCGCGCCGGGCAGGCCGAGGCGAAGCTGGAGACGGTCGACAAGCTGCTCGGCGGCCTCACCGACGTCGACGAGGAGAGCCTGGCCGGCGCGCGGGATCGGGTCGACCGGATGCGCGAGCTGGCCGGGGCGGTCGCGGCGGCCGTACCGGAGCTGGAGCGGGCGCGGGCGACGGCGCGCGAGCAGTCGGCGGCCCTCGCCGCCCTCGACGCCGAGCTGACCGTGCTGGCCCGGGTCCGGCCGCCGGACGGGACCGCCGAGCTGGCCCGGGCGGTGGCCGCCGCGCGGACCGCCGCCGACGAGGCGGCCACCGCCGTCGGCCTGGCCGAGGAGCGCGAGGAGAAGCTGCGCGGCGAGCTGGCCGCGGCCGGCGACGAGAGCGCGCTGCGGCTCCAGCTCAAGGCGTACGCCGACCGGGAGAAGCTGACCGGCGAGGCGGCGGCGGTCCGCGCGGCGGTGGACGCGGCGCAGGCCGAGCACGACGCGGCGGCCGGGGCGCTCGCCGCGGCACGGGCCGGAGCCGAGCGGGCCGAGGCGGAGCTGGAGGCGGCGTTCCGGGCGCACGAGGAGGCGAAGGCCACGGACCAGGCGGTGGCGCTGCGGGCGCACCTGGTCGATGGTGGCCCCTGCCCGGTCTGCGAGCAGCCGGTCCCCCGGGTGCCGGCGGTGCCGAAGGGGTCGGCGGTGGCTCGGGCGCTGGCGGCCGGCAAGGCGGCCCGGGCGGCCAGTGAGGCCGCCAAGCAGGTGGTGCAGGAGCGCGACGCGGCCGCCCGGGAGCTGGACCGCGTGCTGCTGCGCGCCCGGGCCGAGCACGACCAGCTCGGGGCCCGGCTGGCCGAGCTGGACGGGCAGCTCGCCGGCGCCGCCACGCCGGAGGCGCTCGGGAGAGCCGTTCGATCTCGGGCCGTTCCGGGTGGACACCTGGTCGTTGCCGCACTGGGTGCCCAACGTCGGCGCCCGGTTCACCGGCCGGGAC
>NZ_JBEXLR010000173.1:0-6094 GCF_040610095.1 Micromonospora sp. NPDC004540 | reverse complement strand
CGCGACGACCGGACCGGGCGACGACGCGGCCCCCGCACAGGGCGGATGACCGGCGGGTGAATCGTCCGAAGTGGATCGGCGCGATGACGGGTCGCCCCGGCTGGCCCCGGTCGACTAACCTGAACGTGGCCAACGGTTCTCGACGATGACTACGGGGATGCAGCCATGACCGGGCGCACGGCAGTAGACGTACTGTCCTTGGAGGACTTTCACCAGCGGCTCGAGCGCAGGCTGAGCGAGGCCGAGTCGGTGTTGAAGAAGCTCAACACCGAGATGCAGTGCCGGCCGCCGGCGCTCGGCACGTTCACCGACGCCAACGACAACGCGCGTCGCTACTCCGAGACGCACCAGAGCTACGTCAACCACGTCGAGCGGTTGCGCCGGGCGATTGTCGCCGCCCAGAAGGCCACTAAGACGATCATGACGAACTACAAGACCGCCGAGGCACGCAACGCCGCCGCCGCGGCCGACATCGCCGCCGCCCTCTCCGGGCTGACCGAGGCGATGAAGCCGAAGGGAGAGGATCCGCGTGTCTGAATACACCCAGCGCTACGAGCACGTCAGCCACAAGGAGCTCTACCAGGGCGTCAACGCCGGTGACCCGAAGCAGATCGACGGGCTCAGCGCCCAGTGGACCTCGCTCAAGGGCACCCTCGACGACCTCGGCCGCGACCTGACCGCCGACCTCGACGCGCTGATGAAGACGTGGACGGGCGACGCCGCCCGGGAGTTCCACCGCCGGCTCAACCTGGTCGCCGACTACTCCGGCAACCTGGCCGAGGGCATGACGGGCATCCGGCAGGGGCTCGACATGATGGCCAGCGAGCTGCGCACCGCCCAGGCCAAGGCGGAGAGCCCCGAGGAGACCGACGACAACGACAAGATGCTCTCCAACGCCGGGAAGGGCTTCCTGGTCGGTGGCCTGCCCGGCGCGCTGGTCGGCGGCATCGTCGGCCACGAGCAGGACAAGGCCGAGCAGGAGAAGGCGCACCAGCGGATGGTGCAGGTCGTCGCCAAGCTGGCCGAGGGCTACGACTTCTCGGCGTACGGCCGGATCGTCGTGCCGGAGCCGGCGAACACGGAGCTTCCGGGCCACGGCGACCCGACCGACCCGACGCTGCGCAGCGGCCCGTCGGTGAGCACGCCGTCGGCCGGGCCGGGCGTCGGCAGCTTCGGTCCGGCGGCGAACGGCACCGCGACCACCTCGGGCGTGCACCACACCGCCCCGGGCAGCGGCACGGTGGGCGGCGGCACGTCCGGCGGCGGCACCGGCGGCCAGCCCGGCACGGGCACCCCGGGCAGCATCGGTTCGGTCGGCACCGTCGAGCCGACCGGCACCTCGCTCGCCGGCGCCGGCCCGCTGACCGTCACCGGCCCGACGACCGGCCTGGCAGGCCCCGGGCTCGGCGGCGCCAACCCGACCCTGCCGGCGGGTGGGGGCGGCGGCTCGCTCTACGGCATGCCCGGCGTGCTGGGCACCGGGTCGCTGGCCGGCTCGGGCGGCGGCTCGGCGGGCGCCGGCCGGGTGGGCGGGATCGGCGCCGAGAACCGGTCGGCCGCCGGCACCGGTCGCCTCGCCTCCGGGCGGGGCGTGACGATCGAGACGGAGAGCCGCTCGACCGGCAAGAGCGGCACCACCGGGCGGCCCGCCATGGCCGGCCGCAACGGCGTGCTGGGCGCGCGCGGCGACCAGGACGACGAGTCGGAGGGCCGGCTGACCTGGCTGACCGAGGACGAGATGGTCTGGACCGACGGCGAGGCGGCCCCGCCGCCGGTGCTCGGCGGCAACTGACCGCAGGCCGACGACGGCGCGGCGTCCCCACCCGGGGGGTGCCGCGCCGTTCGCGTCGAGCCGGGGTCGGCCGCGCTCCCCGGCCGCGACCGCCGGCGCGGAAGGGTCCGTCCACACCGAATCGTGGGACGGGTCACGTCGACCGGGAAGATCGTCGAGCTGCACGAGGCGGAACTGACCGATAGGTTGAAACGGTGCTGCCCGTAGCGTTCGCCTCGTCCCTCTGGACGGCCACGCTGCGCAGGATCGCCCGCACGGCGGTGACCGCCCTCGCGGTCATCGCCGGCCTCACCGGGCCGGCGGCCACGCCCGCCGACCACCTCGATCCGGCCGCGACCACCCGCCCTGCCGTCGACCTGCGGGTCGACGCGCCGGCTGCCGCCGACCTGGACTCGGCCGGCCAGCCGGTCGCGGACGCGCCCCTCGTCCGGATCGCCGCGGACCCGTCCGTCGCGCCCGTCGTCCGGACCGCCGCGGACCCGCCCCTCCGGCACCCGCTCGCCGCGCCGGCCCCGGCCGGGCCGCCGCACCGGTCCACGGCGGACACCGCCGCGCCGGTCGCGGGCCCGGACGTCGTGGTCGCCGCCGATCCCGGCCGGGCCACCATCGCCCGCCGCGGTCCGCCGCGCGCCTGACCGCGCTGGCCATCTCGGTAACGCCCCGCGCCGTTCGACCCGCCGCGCACCCCCGTCGCGATGCCGCCGCGACCTCCCGCCCGTCGCCCGGGCCCCGACCGTTGACTTCGACCGTTCCACCACGAGGTGCTGGTGATGCAGACCGTCTTCTCCACCGTCCTGCCCGACGTTCCCCGGGCCGCCGTCATCTGGCTGGCCCTGCTCGCCGTGGCGGCGATCGTGGTCGCCGCCCTGGTCGTCCGACCGAACCGGTTCCGGTCGGTGTTCGTCGACCGGATCAGCGAGGCCGCCCGGCCGAGCAGCATCGACCTGGCCGCCCAGGCCCGCGAGGAGGCCCGCGAGCGGGCCCGGTACGCGCAGGAGGTCGCCGTGGCCGCGTCCCGGGCGGCGGCGACCGCCGAGCGGCGCCGGGCCGAGTGGCTGGCCGCCCAGGAGGAGGTCGAGGAGGCGTGGCGGGCGTACGAGGCGGCGGAGGAGGACGTCCGCCGGCTGGCGGCCGCCGCGGCGCTGCCCCTGCCCCGGACCGCCCGGACCCCCGCCGAGTACGTGGACCGGGAGCGCTGGCTGCACCGCGCGGCGCTGGACGCCCAGTGGCGCAAGGAGATCACCGTGCAGCAGCTCAGCGGCATCCTCGGCCACCAGGGCTGGGATCCGCGCCGGCACCCGGTGGAGCAGGAGCTGCTGCTGCGCCGGCTGGTCCGGGACAACCTCCGGGCCCGGCAGCAGGACGCCCGGGAGCGGGAGCAGGCCGCCTGGCGGGCCGCCGAGCTGGCCGCCGACGCCGCGCGCAGCCTGCGCGACGAGGCGTACGTGGCGACCCGCCCGGCCACCGCGCCGCGGTCGTCGCTGCCGATCGCGGAGCTTGCCGGGCCGGAGACCACCCGCGAGCTGCCGGCGCCCAACAGGGCGGTCGAGACCACCCGCGAGCTGACCACGGTGGCCCGGGGGCGGGCGGCCGTGCCGGCCTACTGACGCACCCGGCGGGGCTGGCCCGGCTCGGTTAGCGTGGGTTCGTGTCCCGTGAAGCCTGGATACTTGTCGTGCTCGCCGCCGTCGCCGCGCTGGCGACGCTGGTCGGGGCGGTGGTGCTCGCCGTCCGGGTGGTCCGCACCCGCCGCATGCTCGGCGCGCTCGGGGTCGGCGGCAAGGTCGCCTTCTACGGCGCGCTGATCTACACGATCCTGCCCGTGGACGTGCTGCCCGACCCGATCTACCTGGACGACATGGGCGTGCTGGCCGGGGCGCTGATCTACCTGGGCCGGCTGGCCGCGAAGCACCGGGCCGCACAGCGCGGGCTGCCCGATCGGTCCGACTCCCCGCCAGGGCCGGACCGGCTGCGCCGCCCCGTGTCATGATCGACGCCGGGCCGGCGGTCGGCCCGGACCAGGGCACCGAGGGCGGGACATGGCGGGCGACCACCGACTGGACCCACACGACGAGCGGGTCGCCCGGTTCTTCCGGGACCGCCACCTCGCCACGCTGACCACCCTGCGGGCCGACGGCACCCCGCACGTCGTACCCGTCGGGGTCACCTTCGACGTCGACGCGGGCCTGGCCCGCGTGATCACCTCCGGCACCTCGGCCAAGGCCCGGCACGTCGCCGCGGCGGGCCCGGCGGGCACGCCCGTGGCGGTCTGCCAGCTCGACGGCCGCTGGTGGCTGACCGTGGAGGGCCGGGCGATGCTGCGCCGCGACCCGGAGTCGGTGGCCGAGGCCGAGCGGCGGTACGCCGCCCGCTATCGCACCCCGCGTCCGAATCCGGAGCGGGTGGTCATCGAGATCGCCGTGACCCGCCTCCTCGGCAGCCTTCCCACCGGCACCGACTGACCCACCCGTCACCGCGCCGACCGCCCGCTCGCGCCCGATGTCCGGTTAAACCGTGACGGCCGCCACCTGCGGAAATCGGGGCCGGCAGCGGCCCGTTGCACCTCTCGTACGAGCGAGCGGGCGGCAGGCCCGCCGCCCCCGGTGAGCGAGCGGGGCCGCGCCCTGGAGCGCACCGAGAAACCCCGAGGCACGCCGAGCGCCACTCCCGGTGCCGCGTCTCCCAACCCGGAGACGTCAACCCCCGAATGGAGCTTCGACATGAACTCGATCTTCCGTAAGAGCATGCTGTCCGTCGCCGGCCTGGTGATGTGCGGCGGGACCGTCGTCGGTCCGACTGTCGCGGCGCAGGCCGCGCCGTCGACCCCCCTCAAGGGCAAGGGCGAGCGCAGCGCCGGCTACGAGTACGAGGCGCAGCCGAACTACTTCTACTGCGGCCCGGCCTCGACCCGGATCGCGCTGTCGGCCGAGGGCAAGGAGGTCAGCCAGGACGAGCTGGCCGCCAAGCTGGGCACCACCGAGAACGGCACCGACTCGGCCATCGACATCACCCGGGTGCTCAACGAGTACACCGGCGGCAAGTACAAGACCACCGAGATCCGGGACGACGTGGCCACCAAGGAGCAGGTCGAGCGCCTGCGGGCGGACGTCAAGGCCGCCGTCGACCAGGGTCGGCCGGTCGTCGCCAACATCCTGGGCGGCGCGCTGGACATCGACGGTGTCGAGCACAGCTACCCCGGTCACTACCTGACCGTGGTGGAGTACAAGGACGACGGCAACACGGTGCTGATCGCCGACCCGGCCAGCCCGAACGAGCCGACGTACTGGATGGACGTGACCGAGCTGGCCAACTGGATCGCCGGCCGCGGTTACAGCTCCTGACCGAACCACCAAGGGCCGGTCTCTCCGAGCGGGGAGGCCGGCCCTTTCGGCATCCTGTTCCGTCACCGGCCCAGGGCCGGCCCCGCTAGAGTCTGGACCGTGCCGCGACCGGTGATCTTCGACCTGTTCCACACCCTGGTGCCCGGTGGGGACCCCGAGCGGGACCGCGTGGTCGGCGAGATGGCGCTGATGGTGGGGGTGGAGCCGGCCGCGCTGGTCGAGGCGTACCACGCCACCTGGCGGGACCGGATGACCAGGTGGGACGCCGTGGAGACGGTGCGCATCCTGGCCCGGCGGCTCGGCGGCGCGCCCACCGAGGAGCAGGTGGCCCGGGCGGCCGCGCACCGCCGCGAGCTGGCCCGGCGGCTGCTGGGTCGCGTCCGGCCGGCGACCCTCGCGGTGCTGGACGCGCTGCGCGCCGACGGCCACCCGATCGGGCTGGTCAGCAACGCCACCGCGGAGACCGCCGAGGCGTGGCCGTCGACCGGACTGGCCCGCCGGTTCGACGTGGCGGTCTTCTCCAGCGACGTGGGCCTGGCCAAGCCCGACCCGGAGATCTACCGGCTGGCGGCCGAGCGCCTCGGCGTCGCGCCGACCGAGTGCGTCTTCGTCGGCGACGGCGCGGACGGCGAGTTGGCCGGCGCGGCGGCCGTCGGCATGACGGTGGTCCGGACCACCGAGCACAACGACACCGACCCCGCCTGGGTCGGCCGCGCACTGACTGCCCTCGGCGAACTGCCCGCCCTGCTGCACGAGCCGGGCCGAGGACGCTGACGCGCCGACGCCCTCCCGCCGCGGGGACGGGAGGGCGTCGACCGGTCGGGATCAGCGGGTGAGGATCTGGGCCAGCACGTCGTGCACGTGGGTGTTCGGGTGCTTACCGGTGAACTGCTCGGCGAGCGGACCGTACGCGGTCACCACGTCGGCGCCGGTGTGGCCGCTGGTCGTCCAGTCCAGGTTG
>NZ_JBEXLR010000172.1:0-6097 GCF_040610095.1 Micromonospora sp. NPDC004540 | reverse complement strand
GCGAAGCCGCGCGGCGCCCGGCCGAGCAGCCGCGCGACGTCCGGGCTGACCCGCTGCTCGGCCGGCGACGGCCGGCCCAGGATGTCCAGCGTCGCCGCCACCACCGACGCCGGCATGAACGCCAGCATCTGCTCCCGCGCCTGCCGCGGGGTCTGCTCGACGAACCGGACCGGCTCGCCGAGCGCCGCCGCGAGCGCCGCCGCCTGCTCCCGCGGCGAGACCGCCGCCGGCCCGGTCAACTCGTACGTGCCGCCGGCGTGGCGGCCGTCGCGCAGCGCGAGGGCCGCCACCTCGGCGATGTCGGCCGGGTCGACGGTGGGCAGTGCCACGTCGCCGAACGGCGCGTGCACGACCCGTCCGGCGCGTATGCCGGGTGCCCAGGCGAGGGTGTTGGAGTGGAAGCCGCCCGGTCGCAGCAGCGTCCACTCCAGCCCGGACGCCCGGACCGCCTCCTCCTGCTGCGGCGGATGCCGTCTCGTGGCGACGCCCTGCGAGGACAGCAGCACGACCCGGCGTACGCCGGCCCGCCGCGCGGTGTCGAGAATGGCGGCCGGGTCGGCGGCGCCGGTCAACTGCTCGCCGGTGAACAGCAGGAACAACGCCTCGGCGCCGTCGAACGCCGCCTTCAGCCCGGTCGGGTCGCTCAGGTCCGCGCGGACCGCCCGTACGCCGGTCGGCAGGTCGGCCGCCGAGACACGCCGCGACACGGCCGTCACCGGTTCGCCCGCTGTGGCCAGCGCCCGCACCAGCGGCCGTCCGACGTTCCCCGTCGCTCCGGTAACCACGATCATGATGTGCCCCTCTCGGTGTGCGATGTGGAGCACGGTAATCGCCTGCGTATAGTAGGTACCTAGAGGAAAGTAACGGCGTCGGGAGGGTTTGTGAGCAGCGCCACCTGGCAGTCGCGGACGGGCGGTGACCCGGAGCAGGCCTGTCCGATCGCCCCGGTGGTCGACCTCGTGTTCAGCCGCTGGACCACGCCGATCCTCTGGACCCTGCACGAGCACGGTCGGCAGCGCTTCGTCGAGCTGGAACGCCGCCTGGTCACCATCACCCCGAAGGTGCTCACCCAGCGGCTGCGGCAGCTCGAACGCGACGGCCTGGTGCTGCGCACCTACCACGCCGAGGTCCCGCCCCGGGTCGAATACGAGATCACCGAGCTGGGGCGCAGCCTGGCCCCGCTCTTCGCCGGCCTGGCCGAGTGGTCCGCCGGCCACCTCGACCGGGTCGAGCAGGCCCGCCAGGACTACGACGCCAGACAGCGGCCGCCGCGCGGGCGCTGACGGGTCAGCGCAGCGGGCCCCGGGCGACCGCGGCCCGCATCTCGGCCGGGTCGCCGGCCGGGACGTACTCCAGCCACCAGGTGGCGCCGGCTGCCGCCAGCTCCGCCAGGTAGGCCCGCTCGGCCCGCTCGTCGGGGCGCCGCCGCCGGCCGCCGATCGCCACGTCGAACGGCTGCCCGTCGGCGCGGGTGGCCGGCAGCGCGGCGACCAGGTCGCGCACCTCGTCGGGGGTGAAGTCGGACCAGCCGGAGGTGTCGGTCAGCTTGTAGGGCACGATGCCGTCCGCGCGGGCGGCCCGGCGCAGCACCGCCGCGGCCTGCGTGCTGCCGCCGACCCAGACCGGCACCCGGGGCGACTGCACCGGCGCGGGGCGCAGGGCCACCGCGTCGGCCTGGTAGTGCTCGCCCCGGTGCGTGACCCGCTCGCCGCCGAGCAGCCCGACCAGCAGGTCGAGGCCCTCGTCGAGCATCGCGGCGCGGGTCCTCAGGTCGGTCGGTTCGCCGAACGCGGCGAGCCCGCGGTCGGCCGGGTCACCGACCCCCACCGCGACCCCGGCGCGCCCGCCGGAGAGGTGGTCGAGGGTGAGCACCTCGCGGGCCAGCTTGGCCGGGCGGCGCCGGGGCAGCGCGGTCACCGTGGTGCCCAGCCGGATCCGGTCGGTGCGCCCGGCCACCGCCGCCAGCACCAGCCAGGGGTCCCAGGTCGGCGGGTCGTCCCCGGCGTGGTGGATGAGGTAGTCCTCCAGGAACACCCCGTCCCAGCCGGCCCGCTCGGCAAGCTCGCCGAGCGCGACGAGGTCCGACACCGTGACCGAGGGGCCTCCGCAGCAGATCTCCAGCCCGTGTCGCATTCCGGCACCCTACGGTCCGGGTACGACGGTCAGGTTGCCCGCCCTTGTCGGAGAAGGCTCGCGGCGGACGACTATCCGCGCCGGCGGGCCCGGGCGGCCCAGATCACGTACGCCGGGTCGCGGTCCAGGTTGTGGCGGTCCCGGTCGTAGCGGCGGGTGGTCCGCGGGTCGGCGTGCCCCATGGCGTCCTGGACGTCCTCCAGCGGCACCCCCTCGGCGCGGGCCGTGGTGGCGAACGCGTGCCGCAGCGAGTGCGGGGACAGGCTCGCCCAGGCGGGGATCCCGGCGGCCTGGGCGAGCCGGCGCACCAGCCGGAACACCGCGTGCCGGTCCAGCCGTCCGCCGGTCGCGGTGACCAGCAGCGGACCGGTCAGCTCGGGCACCGCCATCCCCTGGGCGGCGGCCCGTGCCGCCAGGTAGGCGTCGATCGCGTACGCGGTGCCGGGGGTGAGCGCCCGCCGGCGGACCTTGCCGCCCTTGCCGACGAACCGGATGCTGCGGTGCCCCCGCTCGGTGCCCAGGTCGGCGAGGTCCAGCGAGACCAGCTCGCCGACCCGCAGTCCCAGGTCGGCCAGGAGGGCGAGGGCGGCCCGGTTGCGGGCGGCGGTCGGCCCGATCTCCGCCTCGGCGGCGGCGAGCAGCGCGTCGACCTCGTCCGGGGTGAGCCCGACCGTGGCGGAGTGGTCCCGGTCGACCCGGGGACGGTCCGCGGCGGCGACCGGGTTGGCCTCCACCGCGCGCAGCTTGACCAGGAAGTCGTACCAGCTGGACAGGGCGGACAGGCGGCGGGCCACGGTGGCCGGGGTGAGCGGCCGGCCGCCCCGCCCACCCGGCGTGGACTCCAGCTCCCGCCCGTAGGCGTTGACGTCGAGGAAGCTGGCGCGCAGCGGGTCGAGGTCCCGGCCGGCGCACCAGCTCAACCAGCCGGTGATGTCCCGCCGGTACGCGTCGCGGGTGTGCTCGGACAGCCGCCGGTTGCGCAGCCACGCCTCGGTGAAGTCGGTCGGCCCGCCGCCGGGTAGGGCGGCACGGGCCGACGCGCGGGGCAGCACCTCGGGACGCAGCATGCGAGAAAGGTTCTCAGCCGACCGGGCGATTCGCGACGAGGCGCGCCCGACCGATCTCACCCTGACTCCTCCATCGGCCGCGGGTCGTCGCCGGTCACCCCGCGCGGGATACCGTCACGACGTGCGTGCCAGCCGCCTGGTCTCCCTGCTGCTGCTCCTGCAGACCCGGGGCCGGATGACCGCCCAGGAGCTCGCCGGCGCCCTGGAGGTGTCGGTCCGGACCGTCTACCGGGACGTCGAGTCGCTCGGCGCCGCCGGCGTCCCGGTGTACGCCGACCGCGGCCCGGCCGGCGGCTACCGGCTGCTGGAGGGCTACCGGACCCGGCTGACCGGGCTCACCGCGCCGGAGGCCGAGGCGCTGTTCCTGGCCGGCATGCCCGGCCCGGCCGCCGACCTGGGTCTCGGGCCGGTGGTGGCGGCCGCCGAGCTGAAGCTGCTCGCCGCGCTCCCCGACGAGCTGGCCGACCGCGGTGGCCGGGCCCGGCAGCGGTTCCACCTCGACGCGCCGGGCTGGTTCCGGCACCCGGAAGCCACCCCCCACCTGGCCGCGCTGGCCCGGGCGGTGTGGGAGGACCGGGTCGTGGAGATGCGCTACCGACGCTGGCGCGCGCCGCGCGAGGTGACCCGGGTGGTCGCCCCGCTGGGCGTGGTGCTCAAGGCAGGTCGGTGGTATCTCGTGGCCCGCTGCGACGAGCAGGTGCGCACCTACCGGGTCGGCGCGGTCCTCGACGTGGCGGTCTCCGACGAGCGCCACGAGCGGCCCACCGACTTCGACCTGGCCGACTACTGGCGCGAGTGGACCGAGCGCTACGAGCGGGACGTCTACCGCGACCAGGCGCGGATCCGGCTGACCGTGGCCGCGCTGGAGTTCATGCCGTACGTCTTCCCACCGGAGATGAGCCGGGCGGCCCGGGCGGCCGCCGGCGAGCCCGGCCCGGACGGCTGGCTGGAGACCACCGTGCCGATCGAATCGGTGAAGCACGCCCACACCGAGCTGCTCAAGCTCGGCGCGGAGGTGGAGGTGCTGGAGCCGGCCGAGCTGCGGGACCACCTCACCGCCACCGCACACGCCCTGGCCCGGCTCTACCCGGCCGCCCCGGAGCCGCCGGCGGGGGCGGCCGCTTCCCCGGCCACCCCCGCCACCACGGCCCGTCGACGCCGGCGCTGATCTCCCCCGCCGGCGGCCGGTCAGGCGCTGATCTCCCCCGCCGGCGCCCGGTCAGGCGCTGATCTCGCGGCGGCCGTTGCCGGCTGCGGTGACCGCGATCCGGCGGGGCTTGGCGCGCTCGGAGACCGGGATGCGCAGGGTCAGCACCCCGTTGTCGTAGCCGGCCTCCAGCTTGTCGGTGTCGAGGGTGTCGCCGAGGAACAGCTGACGGGTGAAGGTGCCCATCGGCCGCTCGGCCGCGACCATCTCGACGTTGTCGCCGTGCGCCCGGCGCCGCTCGGCGCGGACGGTCAGCACGTTGCGCTCCACCGTGCAGTCGATGCTGTCCGGATCGACGCCGGGCAGGTCGAAGGCGGCGTAGAAGTAGTCGCCGTCCCGGTAGGCGTCGAGGTGCATGACCGCCGGCCGGGCCGTGGTGCCGAAGAACTGCTCGGCGAGCCGGTCGATCTCACGGAACGGGTCGGTACGCATCAACATGGCCGTGCCTCCTCGGTTCTCCTGGCCGAAGGTTCAAGTTGAGTCGGGACGACTCAAGTCCTCGATTTCTTGTTTTAGCGCGGCACGGCGGCGTCGTCAACCCGGGCCGGCAGCAGCTTCTCGAACCAGTGCTGGGCGTACGGTCCGGAGTTGAAGGCGGGGATCTCCCGGTAGCCGTTGCGGGCGTCCAGGGCGCGCTCCTCGACCAGGTCGGTGCGGGTGTCCAGCCGGGTCCGCTCTGCCCCGGCGTCGCGGGTGCGCCTCGACGGCGGCCAGCAGGGCGGCGGCGCCGCCGGCATCGCAGTGCGCCGGGCGCACGTGGACCCGGGTCAGCGCAGCCCGGCGCGGCCGGCCAGGACCCCGTCGCGGCGGGCCAGGAGGAGCAGGCCGGTGGGCGGGGTGAGGTCGTGGCTCGGCGACCCGGCGAGGGTGGTCGTCACCTCGCCCGGCTGCTCGGGACGGCGTGCCAGCGGCGGACCATTCTCGGCCAGGTACGCGTGCAGCACCGCCCTGTGCTCCAGGTGTTCACCGCCCGATTCTCACCGGCCGATCAACGCTTTCCGGCTCAGGGTCGCCAGTAGACGCCGTGGTCGCGGGCGAGCAGCCGGTCGTCGATCAGGTAACGGCGCAGCGTGACGTGGTCGGCCCCGCCGCCCTCGCACCACCGGCGCAGCGCGTCGTCGACGGCCCGTTCCGGATATCGCACGCCGGGCTCGAACGAGCGCTCGGTGATGTGCTCCAGCAGCACCCGGCGGCGGCCGCGCTGGGCGGGCAGCCGGGTCAGCGTCCCGTCCCGGAGGAAGGTGCGCAGGATCGTCTCGCGCGGGTCTCGCGCGGGGGCCGGCGCGGGCGGACCGCCGGCGCGGGCGAAGTCCCGCAGCCGCTCGCCGTCGACCCGTAGTCCGGTCCCGTCGTCGGTGAGCACGCCGACGTCGGTGAGCCGGCGCACCGCGGTGGCGGCGTCGCGGGCGGAGAGCCCGGTCCGGGAGACGACGGCGGGGACGTCCCCGGCGCCGAGCACGATCGCGGCGAACACGGCGCGGCGGCGCTCGTCGGCGAGCGCCCCCGCGAGGGCCTGTGAGCTCATGACCGGCAGCCTGCCAGCGCCCACTGCCGGGCGGCCAGGGGTTTTCCGCCGCGCCGGCGGCCGTGCCCGACCCCCACGTGCGCGTTCACCGCGCGTTCCTGACCCGGGGTGAGGTCCAAGGCGAACCGGTACGCCTGAATCGTCCTCACGTCGGATCCTCGGTGG